>JADFQA010000036.1 GCA_022562055.1 Acidobacteriota bacterium
AAACCTCATAGGCTCAAACGAGGACGGCATCTCAGACGAGATCGAGCGCAACTATTTCGCGAGTGGCACCGGCATTTCGTGGCAAGCGAGTATGGGGACTCCGACCAACAACCGCGTAGTCGGAAACACCTTCGGTTTTACGCCGAACGGCGCGGCCGTGAGTATCTCGAGCGGGATCCGACTGACCAGCCTCGATGCCGACGAGACGGGGTTCGAGATCCGCAAAAACACGTTCGCCTCAGCCGCCTTCGCGGTGTGGCTGTCCACTGACGAACCCGGGGCGAGCGTACTCGTGAGCGATAACGTCTTCGGCACCGCCACCGACGGCAGCGGCGTGTTCGGCAACACTTTCGCCATGTTCTTCGAGGGGACCGGTTCTTACGTCGTTCGTGACAACGACATTTACAACTCCACCACCGCCGGGATTCACCTTGGCGATACGGCCAGCTTCGGTGCCAATTCGACCGGGAATTGCCTCAGCGGAAACGTTATCGGGGTTACCAATACGACCGGTTCTTCCGTCTCGTTCACGGGTAACTGGTGGGGTGCGAGTGACGGTCCTGCGTCCGTGGGTTTCGGGTCAGGCGACACGGTCAGCGTTGACGTCACCTTCTCTCCGTGGCTCGTTACGCCGCCGACACGGTGCGTGACCGGTCCCGCTTTTGACGACGTGCCAACCACTCACACGTTTTTCACCGCTGTCGAGTGGATGGCCTCCCTAGGTATCACGAGGGGGTGTAACCCACCTGCCAACACCTTGTTTTGTCCTGATGACTCGGTGACCCGGGGTCAGATGGCGGCGTTCTTACGGCGGGCCCTCGAAGACACGCTCGTTCCCGGTGACGCTGTGACGTTTACCGATACCGCGGACTCGGTGTTTGTAGCCGACATTGCGTGGCTCGGCTCGGTCGGAATCACGAAGGGGTGCAACCCACCGGTGAACGACCAGTTCTGTCCGGATGATTCAGTGACCCGCGACCAAATGGCGGCTTTCTTAGTCAGGGCTTTCGGATACACGGCAGGTGCAGGTTCGGATCGATTCACCGACGACGATGGTTCGATTTTCGAGGCCGATATCGAGCGACTAGCACAAGCCGGTGTCACGCTGGGTTGTAACCCTCCCGTCAACGATGCCTACTGCCCAAGCAACACCGTGACCCGGGGTCAGATGGCCGCGTTCCTGTTCCGAGCGATGGTGCCATAGGGCAGATCGGTTGGTGAGGTTGTCGCCGCGGCGGGCGAGATGGTTGCTGCCGGGCTTGTCTCGGTTGACAGGGGTGTTGATAAGAGAGCATGCTGAGTTGTGGGGAGGTCAGAACCATTGCGCCATCGGCTAAACCGTCAGCGTCTCGCCGAACGGTGCGGACGGCATGAGTAGAGGCCCCTGCACATTGCAGGAGCCTCTACTTCGGGTCCGACACTCCGTACGGGCGTCAGACAGTCGTTTTTGGTTTGATCGGGTCTTCCTCGACTAGTTTGACCGGGTCTTCCTCGACTAGTTGATAGGCAAGGTTGCCAAGCGTTTCGGTGCCGCCGAGAGTGTCGGTCTTGGCTACCCAGATCAGGCCGCCCCCGGTGAATCCGAAGACGAGTCCGAGTCCCGCTAGGATTGCTGCAAGGCCGAGACCCATTTGCAATAAGGAGTGGGTGACTGTGCCCACTCCGAGTTCACCGAATAGGCCGTGGACGGTTCCGGTCCATGCCTGAGCGCGAGCTGGACCCTCAATTGGATTCCTTCCGTCGAAGTCAGTCCAGTAACGCCCAGCAACGTCGAATTCGTACGTCCCGGCGGCGAATGTTTTACCGTTGTATTCGACTGCCTCGTCTATGGTGACACTCTGTGTGCCGTTCAAGACGTGGTAGCCGATGGTGGCCATCTGGTACATGTACTCGCTTGCCGTGTTGACCAACGGATCGTCGGGATCAAGGTCAGCGCTCGTGACAGGGTAACCCCAGTCATCCGTGAGCAGTGCCATGATGGCGGCGGCGCCTTCGGTTGTGCCTCGGTCTATGAGCTGGCCTTGATCGTTGTAGCTCAGCGTCACGTTTTGGGCTTCGCTGAACGCCTGTAGCGATCTGTATCCGGCCTGCACCTTCGTGTATGCGATGGCGCTGCCGACGACAAAACCAAGGCCGACCGCGAGCAATGCGATGCCTACTATTCGGAGTCTTTTTGTCATCAGGTATCTCCTTACTCACCTTGTGAATTGTTTCACAAGGTACGTTCGAATGATCCTTCATATCGATCCGACGGACTAGGGCCATAGGTCCCATTGACGAGGATCAGTGGGCTTCGAGTTCGAGGCGGCGATCCACCTCGGTGCACGCCAGCGCTGTTTTTGCTAGCTCGCTGTCTTCGATGCTGCGTCTCATGGGCACACCTTGGCGCGACCGCGAGCTAGACGGCGATGGATTGAACTTTCTCACTGCATGCTCTCTGCAATCCCATAGATAGTTGAGTCGGATTCGTTTTTCGACCACCATGGAGGCGTGACAACGACAAGTGACTTTGCGGCGGAAGAACGAATCCTCTATCTGAGCAAGCTTGCGCGTCAGCGGATGCTCTCTGAGCACACTGTTGCTGCATACCGCAGCGATCTCGAACAGTTTGCGGCGTTCTGCGATGACCTCCATGTGGTGGGGATAGGTGATGTGGACCGGCTGGTCATGCGCCGGTACGTGCAGAGCCTCGCCAGGGCTGGTGTGGCGCGGTCGACATTGGCGCGCAAGGTGAGCGCAGTCCGCGGTTTTTTTGGCGACCTTGCCGACCTAGGGCGTGTGGTTGTCAATCCTGCTGATGGTCTGCGCTCAACAAAGAAGCCGTCGCGGCTTCCCAAGGCGCTCGCCGCCTCATCGCTCGGCGCGGCTCTCGACGGCCTCGACGGTGCCGATCATATCGCGCTACGAGATCGAGCAATTTTGGAGATGCTGTACGGGACGGGTCTGCGAGTATCCGAACTCACCAGCCTCAGTGTTGGCGACATCGTTGACGGCAATCGATTCCTCCGTGTCGTCGGGAAAGGCAATAAGGAGCGATCCGTGCCGATCGGCGGAGATGCCCTCAGAGCAGTGCTGAAGTACATCGCGGATGCGCGACCTTCGCTTGTGGGACCGACCGTGCGGGACGAACTCTGGGTGGGTGTTCGTGGTGGGGTACTAGACACTCGGGGAATTCGGCGTATTGTTCGCAAGCGACTGGGCACTTTCCCCCACGCACTGCGGCATTCGTTTGCGACACATCTTCTCGAGGGTGGAGCGGACCTGCGAGCGGTGCAAGAACTGCTCGGTCACGTTGAACTAGCAACAACAGAGATTTACACTGCCGTATCGCGAAAGCATCTCAGAACGACATATGAACAATCCCACCCGCGTGCATGAACGCGGCGAACACGAGCTAGAAGAGCTTTGGAAGAAGTTCAAGACCGACGGCGATGCGAGGTCGCGCGACGGCCTTATCCTCCACTATTCGCCGCTGGTAAAGTTCGTAGCAGGTCGACTCGGAGCCGGTCTTCCTCGCAACGTCGATCCGCAGGACCTGGCAAGTTATGGCACGTTCGGTCTCATTGATGCCATCGACAAGTTTGATCTCGAGCTTGGGTTCAAGTTTCAGACATATGCAGTGAAGCGGATCAGAGGGGCGATTCTCGACGAGCTCCGCGCTCTCGATTGGGTTCCCAGATCTGTGCGATCGCGTGCGAGGGAGATCCAACGGGCGATGGCCGAGCTGGAATACGGACTCCAGCGGACGCCGACAGATGAAGAACTCGCTTCCCACATGGATATCCCGATAAAGCTCCTTCAGGATCACCTCGCGGAGTTGTCGACGCTGGGGTTCGTCGCTCTCGATGACCTCCTCAACCCGGGCGAGCGCGACAGTTCGGCGGTGGGCGACCTGCTCGCCGACCCGAAATCTCCCGATCCCAGCGGATCTTTCGAGAAGGAAGAGTCCCGCTTTACCTTGGCAGACTCGATCAACCGGCTCCCGGAACGGGACCGCCTCGTGGTGACGCTGTACTACTACGAAGGTCTCACCCTCGCTGAGATCGGTAGAGTTCTCAGCGTTACAGAGTCTCGCGTCTGTCAGATTCACACAAAGGCTGTGATGAGCTTGAGGAATCGACTCATGGAACCGCCCTACCAGAGATGAGATCGGTTTCTCCCATCCGTCGCCGCTTAGGTATACTCTTTGGCAACTATGCAGGTCCGCTGCAATCTCCTGTGGTCGAAGAACCTTTTGCGCGCTTCGTGGAGGCTTAAAGAGCGGGCCGACGAACCAACCAAACAGAGGAGAACGCCATGCCCGCTGTAACCATGCGGCAGCTACTCGAAGCAGGGGTCCATTTCGGCCACCAGACACGTCGCTGGGACCCGAAGATGAGACCGTTCATATTTGGCGAACGCAACGGTATTCACATACTCGACCTGCGTCAGACGATTATCGCTGTCGACGAGGCAGCCACTGTTGTGAAGGACATCACATCAAAGGGCGGCAGTGTTCTATTTGTCGGCACGAAGAAGCAAGCTCAATCTGCAATCGCTGAGGGTGCGTTGCGGGCCGGCATGCCGTACATCAACCACCGGTGGCTGGGAGGCATGCTCACCAATTTCCAGACGATCCACAAGCGTATTCGCTACATGATTGAGCTTGAGGCGATGGAGACGTCGGGCGAAATGGATGCCCTGACCAAAAAGGAGCGGCTCAAACTCCATCGCGAACTTGTCAAGCTCCAGTCGGTGCTCGGCGGTGTTCGCAACATGAACAAGGTACCCGAGGCCGTGTTCATCATTGATGTGAAGCATGAACACATCGCCGTCACCGAAGCCGCACGTATCAAGGCAAGGGTCATTGCGGTCGTCGACACGAACTGCGATCCGGACAATGTTGACATTGTGATCCCTGGCAATGACGATGCGATTCGGACTGCCGAGCTCATGACTGGCGTCCTTGCAGATGCAGCCCTTGCTGGACTCGAGATCTTCCACGCAAAGCGGAGCAAGGATGACGACAGCGACGAGGGTGCCGACAAAGACAAAAAGACGGATAAATAGCAATGCCGGTAACCGCAAAAGACGTCCAGACTCTCCGCAAAGCCACCGGCGCCGGCATCATGGATGTCAAGCGCGCATTGACAGAGACCGACGGCGACATGGACCTGGCCAAGGACTTACTCCGCGAGCGGGGGATCACCGCGGCAGAGAAACGATCCGAACGGACACAATCCGAAGGTACGATCGGCATGTACCTCCACGAGCAAGCAGGACGGCCAGTTATTGGCGTCACTGTGTTGCTGGCGTCCGAGACTGACTTTGTCGCCAAGAGCGAGGATTTCCAGAGCGCTGCAAACGACATTGCAATGCACATCGCCGCATCAGCGCCCAAGTGGATCACGGTCGAGGATGTGCCGCAGGCCGATGTCGACAAAGAGCGCGACCTCATTGCAGCCCAGGCCGAAAACGAAGGCAAATCCTCCGATATTGTCGAGAGGATCGTCGACGGTCGGATCAAGTCTTTCTACGCCGACTATGTGCTCAGCGAGCAGAAGTTCGTGCGGTCAGACAAATTTGAAGGCACGGTCGGCGCCATGGTGACCGATCTCGCCGCCCGGATGGGGGAGAACGTTTCAGTGACCGCAATGGCCCGGCTTGCGGTGGGCGAGGAGATGTAGCGAACATGGGTCGACGTGTCCTGCTCAAGTTGTCCGGTGAGTCGTTCGCCGACCCCGAGGTCGGGTACGGCATCGACCCGAAAATGATCGAGCGTGTTGCCGTCGAAGTCGCCACGGTCGCTGCGGAGGGCTACGAGATCGGGATCGTTGTGGGCGGCGGAAACATATTTCGCGGACTGAGTGCCGCCGCATCTGGGATGGATCGAGCCAACGCCGACTACATGGGCATGCTGGCAACTGTGATCAACGGTCTTGCGCTTCGAGATGTGCTCGAGACGGCCGGAGCCGAGTGCCGGGTGCAGACTGCCGTCAGCATTCAGGACGTCGCTGAACCATACATTCGCTTGCGAGCCATTCGGCATCTCGAAAAGGGCCGCGTGGTGATTTTCGCCGCGGGTACCGGAAACCCATACTTCACAACCGATACCGCTGCAGCATTGCGCGCCGCCGAAATCGGTGCAGTCGCTGTCCTCAAGGCCACCAGGGTTGACGGTGTGTACGACAAGGATCCTGAGCAATTCGATGATGCTGTCTTACTGTCCGAGGTTACGTACATGGAAGCCATCAACCGACAACTCCGTGTCATGGACACGACAGCCATTACGATGTGCATGGAAAACAACTTGCCGATTCGGGTGTTTAACATTGCCACGCTCGGCAATGTCGCTCGTGCGGTCCGTGGGGAGGCCGTGGGGTCGATCGTCCACTGAAAGGCATCGTCATGGTCAAAGAAGTTCTTGCAGAGGCCGAAGTCAAGATGGATCTGGCCGTTGAACATACGGCTTCGGAGTTCGGCAACATCCGCACCGGGCGTGCAAACCCAGGGATACTGAACCGTGTCACGGTCGATTACTACGGCACGCAGACGCCGCTCAACCAGCTGGCAGGGTTTACGGTTCCCGATGCACGCACCCTTGTAGTGCAGGTGTACGATAAGGGTGCGCTCGACGCGATCGAGAAGGCGATTCGCGAGGCGAATCTCGGATTCAACCCATCCAACGATGGCAACGTGATTCGGCTCGCATTTCCGCAACTCACAGAGGAGCGCCGTAAGGAGATGATCCGCATCGTGCGCAACGTCGCCGAGGAAGGTCGGATTTCGGTTCGCAACGTGCGGAGGCAGATCAAAGCGGAGGTCGAAAGCGTCCAGGATATCTCACAAGACGAGGTGCGACGTGCTGAAAAGACTCTGCAGGAGCTGACGGATGAGGCTGTGAAGCGGGTCGACTCGTTGCTGGCGCGTAAAGAGGATGAGCTTCTTGAGGTGTAGTGCCGTGTGGAACGGATCGGCGTGAGTCCAACGAACACGGGCGAAGGAGACGGCGAGGACTCGCACGCTCCAGGCGACTTCGCGCAGCCCCCGCTATTTGACGCGACTGATGACGCAACCGAAAACCTGTACGTCGAAGCCGGTGACGACGCTGGCGATGGGACTTTCGGCGATATATGGGAGTCAGGCGGCGATGAAATCATTGACTCTGACCCAATAGCCACGCAGTCGCCGGGGGAGCCATCCACAACGCCGGTCGCGGCCCAAGTCACCGAAGCTATCGTTTCGTCCGACGAGGTCACGGTCGGTAAGAAACGTCGCGGCAGGTTTTCGTGGTTACGCGCTCAGCGGTCTCCGTATGAGGCCTCCGAACAGCCAGACGTCGCGGTGCCGCCCGATTCTGGGTTGCCCGATCGGCTCACGAGGATTCCGATAATCTCGGTGGCTACACCCACGGGGACAGCGACGGAGGCAGAATCCGATGACGAAGAAGGTCGCTCAGAGGAAGCCGTCGCCACCGCGGGTGAACAAGACGTCGAGGCGACCAAAAGCGCATCCGAGGAGACCGGACAATTGTCGGCGGCTGAGGAGGCTCAGGTCGATGTCTTCGATATCGATGCTGAGGACCCTCCAAGCACCGATCTGACACCGGACGATTCGGCGCCAGACACTGATCCCGACGTAGACAGCCCGGAAAGTCCAGAGCCAGTCGGGACCCGCATTTCTTCTGCCCTGCGTGTCGTTCATCCATCTCCTACGGACGACGGGCCCGAGCCGGCCGAGGTGTACTCGGTGGACGCCTTCGACGACTTCGCGACAGACTTTGAGGATCTCATCGAACCCGATCCGCAGAACGAACCGACGGAAGACCTTCGGGACCCGTCGGGCAACCTGCTGGCACAGTGGCCAGAAGCAAACGTCGTGCAGGCGTCGACAGACCCCACCCGTGGACTTCTCGACGGGGTGTTGCCTCGACAACCACAAGTGAGTCTCGCCGACGACTCTATGTTTGAGGCGCCGGTTGGCAGCCAGGATCCGCATGCATCAGACGAGGGGGGAACCGACGACGTTGCAACGGCAGCGAACGAACCGGGTGGACCGTCCCCGCAATCTCATGCCCCGACTTCCAGCTATGAGTATGTCGATGCGGACGACGGCGATCCTGTCGATTTTGCCTCTCTCAGCTCGGACGAGTACCTCCAGGCAGCGACGTCCGAGCATGCGGGGTTGGCTGCGGCGATCGCCCAGTCGGCAGACGAAGATCGTGAGCATGCCGCGTTGCATGCCGCGTTGCCCGGCAGGGAGGACGACATCGTCGGACTCGACGATGTCGTTGACATGACGATGGAACACGACGAAGTGGAACTCGCCACGCCGCGTTCTCGATCAGACATAGCAGCCCGCGTCGCGACTGGCGTCGGCCTCGTCGGCGCAGTAGCACTTGCCCTCATGAACCCGGTAGCGATGGGCATTCTTGCAATGTTGGCTCTCGGCCTCGCCGCGCTCGAGTTTTACACGGCTCTGCAACGTGCCGGTGCTCGGCCGGTCACATGGGTAGGGCTTTTGGCCATTGCTGGATCTTTCCTTGGCACATGGCTGTACGGACTTGTCGCGGTGCCCATTGCAACCATATTGGGTTTGATGGCTGCAGCGTGGTTTCTTTCTTTCAAACCGAAATGGCCGCGCCCGGGAGTTAACCTCTCGTTCACGGTGTTGGGTTCCGCATGGATCGGCGGATCGGGAGCGTTCTTGTTCGCGATTCTGAAGAGCCCCGATTACCGCGTGTTGATCGCAGTCATTATCGGCATGGTGACCGTCTTTGATGTCGCTCAGTACTTTTCGGGACGTGCCTTCGGAAAACGCCAGCTTTCGCCGATCGTATCGCCGAAGAAGACCATCGCCGGTTTGGTCGGGGGCTACTTCGCCATGGCTGCGGCCGGTTTCGGATTGTCCCGTTTTGATCTTTGGGAGCCGAAAACGGCGTTTGCGCTCGTTGTCGCCATCGGGTTCGTTGCACCGCTGGGTGATCTTGCGGTCAGTGTCATCAAGCGTGCGCTACGCATAAAGGACATGGGGGTTGTCCTTCCGGGGCACGGCGGTGTGCTCGACAGGATCGATGCGCTGTTGTTTGCGATTCCCGCGGCGTGGGTAGTGTTCCGTTGGGCCGGCCTGGTGTGAAACCAATTGTCCTGCTCGGCGCCACTGGGTCGATCGGCACCCAAACCCGCGAGGTCGCGAAGAGACATGGCTGGGAGATCGTCGGTCTTGCCGCACACCGAGCGTCATCTGACATCATTCGCGCTGCCCGCGAATATCCTGATGCCGCGGTCGTGGTCACGGACCCGTCCAAGGACGGGCGGGAGCATCTGGTGTCGGAACTCGGAGCGAGGGTCTCGTTCGGTATCGAGGCGATGGTCGACATGGCCGCATCCCCGGGAGCCATCGTGGTCAACGGTGTTGTCGGGGCGGTGGGTCTACGATCGTCGGTTGCTGCACTCAAAGCGGGCAATCGCCTTGCTTTGGCGAACAAGGAAAGTCTTGTCGCAGGTGGGCCGGTTGTCATTGCAGCCGCGCAACAGGGTCACGCTGAGATCATCCCGGTTGACTCAGAGCATTCCGCTCTATGGCAATGTTTGGTCGGCGAGAAGCGGGGTGACGTTCGTCGGCTCATCGTCACCGCTTCAGGAGGTCCGTTTCGCGGGCGCACGACAAAGGATCTTCTCACCGTCACCGTCGATGAGGCTCTGAACCATCCCACGTTTGCGATGGGTCAGCGCCTCACGATTGATTCGGCCACACTTATGAACAAGGCTCTCGAGGTCATCGAGGCGCACTACCTGTTCGATATGTCGTACGACCAGATCGATGTTGTCGTTCATCCACAGAGCATCATCCATTCCATGGTCGAATACATCGATGGGGCGATCATTGCCCAGATTGGTGTTCCCGATATGCACCTACCGATCCAATACGCTCTTTCCTATCCCGATCGGGTGCAGACTCCTCCGGAGGATTTAGATCTCACCGCACAGGCACTGACGTTCTATGAACCCGACGTCACGACATTCCGTTGTTTGGCACTCGGTTACGCTGCTGGGCGCGCCGGTGGGTCGGCGCCCACGACTCTCAACGCCGCTGACGAAGTGGCGGTCGCGGCTTTTCTCGACGGTCGGATCAGCTTTCTTACCATCTCCGAAGTTGTTGAGGCGGTGTTGGACGATGCCGAGCATGGGCCGCTGTGCACCGTTGACGATGTTATTGCCTACGACACTGCCGCACGGCGCGCCGCATTGCAGTGGATCACCAGCAGGCAATGAACCCAGAGTACGTCCCGCATAACGCTACCGTTGCGGGCTAGCTAAAACCACGAGGATTCATGGGTTCGGTATTCATTGGCGTCGGCATCATGGTGATGATCGTCGTTCACGAGGGCGCCCACTTTGTCGCCGCCAAAATGTTCAAAATGAAGGCAACCGAAGCGTTCTTCGGGTTCGGCCCAAAACTGTGGTCGATCACCCGCGGGGAAACCGAATACGGTATCAAAGCGATCCCACTTGGCGGCTACGTGCGCATCGTGGGCATGAACCCGCTCGAAGAGGTCGATCCGGCAGAAGAACACCGGACGTATCGCGGGAAACCGTTCTGGCAGAAGTCTGTGGTTGTTCTCGCGGGGATCGCATCCCACTTCGTTGTAGCGTTCTTCCTGTTCATCATCGCGGCTCTGATGTTCGGCACGCTTTCACCAACACTCACGATCGAGGCCGTGTCAGAGGTGTTTGTTTCGGGTTCCGCCTCGGAGCCTCTGGTGCTATTCAACGACGACCGGGTGGTAACCGTGGACGGTGTGCCGCTCGCCGAGTTTTTGTCAGTGGACCCAGACGTCGGCGATCTAATCGACGTTGTTGTCATCCGTGACGGCGCCGAGGTAACGCTGGCGACCGATCAAATGATCCTCATTGCGCCAGCCGGCGGTGTCGACATTCGTCCCGGAGATTTGCTTACAGCCGTGAACGGCGTTCCGCTCGCGACCTGGGACGAGTTCGTTGACATTGCTCACTTACGCCCAAACCTTGAAACCGCAATTACGGTTGAACGTCGCGGCGAGTTGATCGAAGTGGTCGTGACGCTTGCAGAGCGCGAAGTTGACGGCGAAGTGCAGGGATTTCTCGGTGTTGCACCTGTTCAGGAGAGAGAAAGTCTCACTCTCGTCGAAGGTGTCAAGACTGGTACGGGTTTCTTAGTTACGACAACTAAGGACGCGGTCGTCGGACTTGCATCGCTTGTCACCGCGGTGCCCAAACTGATCGGTGGCGCCTTCTCGGGTGACGGTCCTCCGGCGAATGAGATACGCCCAATTTCGCCCATCGGACTCGTTCGGATTGCAGGCCCCATCGAAATCGCCGTCGGGCTGCTTGCCTCGGTCAACATTTTCGTTGGGATTCTCAACCTTTTCCCGATGTACCCGCTCGACGGTGGTCACTTTGTTGTTGCGTTGTTCGAGAAGGTGACAGGCCGGCATCCGGATGTGCAAAAGCTCGCCCCCTACGCGGGCGTTGTGTTGGTGTTCCTGGTGGTGCTCGGCCTCTACGGCGTGTTCCTCGACATATTCGACCCGCTTGAGCTTCCCTGATGGACAGGCCAGGACACATACAGCGGTAGGCTGGTCCGATCATGACAATTCCTCGTGAGACAACTCGTCTTCTCCATGTCGGTTCTGTACCTGTCGGGGGTGGTACACCGGTCACGGTACAGTCGATGACAATCACGAAAACAGCAGATGTCGACGCAACCCTCGCGCAGATTTACGCCCTAGCCGGAACTGGGGCCGACATTGTTCGGGTGACCTGTAACGACGTTACGGCCGCTCAGGCGATCGCCGAGATGGTACCCCGCTCGCCTGTGCCACTCATTGCAGATATTCACTTCCAGTACAAACTTGCGCTCGCTGCCATCGAGGCAGGTGTCGCAGGGTTGCGACTCAATCCCGGAAACATCCGCAACGAGAAACATATTAAGGAGGTCGCACGGGCGGCAAACAACGCTGGGATTCCTATCAGGATCGGTGTGAACGCGGGCTCTCTCGACAAGCGCCTCCTCGAAAAATACGGCTCTGCAACTCCCGAAGCCCTTGTCGAGAGCGCCATGACAGAAGCGCGGTACCTTGAGGAGGTCGACTTTTTCGACATAAAGATCTCTGTCAAACACTCAAACGTACCACGCATGATCGAGTCGTATCGGCTGCTCTCGCAGACCACCGACTATCCCCTGCACCTTGGTGTGACTGAAGCCGGTCCACCGCCTGGTGGGCTGATCAAGTCGGTGGCGGGCATTGCGACGTTGCTGATGGAGGGGATCGGAAACACAATCCGATTCTCGCTGACAGCCGACCCGGTCGAAGAAGCAAAAGCTGGTCGACAACTGTTGGAGTACCTGGGTCTGCGGGAGCGTTCTGATCTCGACCTCATTGCTTGTCCCTCGTGTGGACGAGCCGAGGTCGACGTGATCGACGTTGCGAAGCGGGTCAATGCCGCGCTCGAAGGAAAGGGTCTACCTATCCAAGTCGCTGTGATGGGTTGTGTCGTGAACGGTCCCGGCGAAGCTCGCGAGGCCGATATCGGGATCGCCGCTGGGCGTGGCAAGGGGCACCTGTTCATCAAGGGGCAGGTGGTCCGGGTCGTAGCGGAGAGCGAGATGGTCGAGGTATTGATCGACGAAGCGGTAGCGCTTCACGAAGAAGGCGCCGAGGCCCGACTTGCAAAGGCCGATGTGTCGGCCGCCGATCTTGCCGCAGAGACACGTCTTGAACTGATCGGCCTCCAAGGAGACGCCAACGATACTGAGAAGCGGCGTGCTGCGGTCGCGGAAATCGCCACCGGGCCTTCCTTGTAGGAAGCCAAGCTAGCCTCATAGGAAGCTAAGCTAGCGCCGATCCTGCTCACGCTCCGGAGGGATTTATGCGCTGGTCACAAGCATTCATACCTACCCTGCGTGACGCACCTGCTGACGCCGACGCGATCAGCCACAAGCTTTTGGTGCGGGCCGGGTTCATCCGTCAGCTCATGGCCGGGAGCTATTCCATCCTCCCGGCAGCATTTCGAGTGCGCGCCAAAATCGACAGAATCGTTCGCGAGGAGATGGACAGGATCGGGGGGCAACAGTTCCTTCTTGGCGCAATCCACCCCGCTGACATATGGAAACGGTCAGGTCGGTGGGAGGCAATGGGGGACGAAATGTTCCGCATTGTCGACCGTAAAGGTGCCGACGTCGCCCTTGGCATGACTCACGAGGAAGTATTCGCCTCGGTCGCTTCAGAGCTCACGTCGTACAAGCAGCTACCCCAGCTCTGGTATCAGATCCAAACAAAATTCCGCGACGAACCGCGTCCGAAGTCCGGTTTGCTTCGAGTTCGAGAGTTCACAATGAAAGATTCGTACTCGCTCGATATTGACGAGGAGGGTCTGGACAAGCAGTTCGACGCGCACTACGGCGCCTACCAACGTATCTTTGCGCGGCTGGAACTCGAGGCCATACCGGTTGAGGCGAGTTCGGGCGCAATGGGAGGGTCCGACTCGGTCGAGTTCATGGTGCGGTCCGACGTTGGCGAAGACCTCGTGGCCCATTGTGCGGTCTGCGGGTACGCGGCGAACGTCGAACGTGCCATTTCATTTGTCGAACCGGTGGTCGATCCGGCCGGCCCTGTCGAACTAGAGATGTTCGATACACCAGGAATCAGAACGATCGACGGATTGGCCGCGATCGAGGGAGGCGCTGCCGCTGATCGCCAGATTAAGACCATGGTGTATTTTGCTGATGACGAGCCCGTGCTCGCTCTCTTGCGTGGAGATCACGCGCTGCAAGAGCAGAAACTCGCTGATGCGCTTGGTGCGGTCGCTGTCAGACCCGCAACGGCTGACGAAATCCCGGGGATCCTTGGCGCTGACGCCGGCAGCCTTGGCGCTGTCGGTGTTGGTGGTGTGACCATTGTTGCGGACGAAGCGCTTAGGGACCGCACCAACATGACAACTGGCGCCAATGTAAACGACAAACATTTTCGTGGTGTCGACCTTGCTCGCGACATCAGGGTGACAACGTGGGCGAGTATTCGAGAGGTCGTTGCCGGTGAACGCTGCGTGAGTTGCGATTCAGGCGTTCTTGATGTTTTCAAGGCGATCGAGTGTGGGCACATCTTCAAGCTCGGCACCCGATATTCTGAGGCGATGGGGGCGACGGTTCTCGACAAGGATGGCAAAAGTCGCCCGCTTGTGATGGGTTCGTACGGGTTCGGTTTGGAACGCAACCTGGCCGCCATTGTTGAGGTGCATCACGACGACAACGGAATCATGTGGCCGGTGTCGGTGGCCCCTTGGCATGTTGTCGTGACGGTTGTAAAGGCTACCGACGAGGCGAGCCAGCAGGCAGTGGAGTCGATTGTTCGCGCGATAGAGGCTCTTGGGTGGGACGTTATGGTGGACGATCGCGACGAGCGGCCGGGGGTTAAGTTTGCCGACGCTGAGCTTGTCGGGTTTCCCTGCAGAGTGACCGTTGGCCCGCGAGGCCTTGCGGTGGGTACTGTGGAGGTTGTTGATAGGCGCACTGGGATGCGATCTGATGTGCCGCTTGGTGGTGTCGTCAGCCACGTTGACCAGCTTCTCAAGGGCTAAGCCGCGGAGGTTTGGCGGGTCTGGGTCGCTGAGGGGTGTGGCCGCAGCCATGCTATGCTTTTGACTAACTGAGATGTTTGTCGTCGAGGTGGGCCGTGCCCGCCTTATTTTGTGCGACGGTTGCGAGCAAACCTAAGAAAGGAGGCTTGGTGACTGATCTAGCATTACGGTTGAGAGAGGTTATCGAGCCTTACCTAGGAGCAGAGCATATCGAACTCGACGATGTCGAGGTCGTCGGCAGCCCCAGCGGCGGACGTATTGTCCGGGTGCTCGTCGACGGCGAGAATGCGGCCGGCATCGACCGCATCGCGGACCTGTCGCGCGGCATAGGACGATTGCTTGACGATGAAGAAGATCTAGGCACCTCGTGGACGCTCGAAGTTGGTTCCCCGGGTCTCGAACGCAAGCTCCGGTTGCCGACACATTTCGCCAAGTCGGTAGGCCGCGAAGTCAGGATCAAAACCCGATCCGCCATCGATGAAACAAAGAGCCACAAGGGCTTGCTGACTGCGTCCGACGAAACTTCTTGCACCGTCGACGTTGCCGGCATCGAGAGAACTATCCCGTTTGAGAAGATCAGCTCCGCTCGGACGGTCTTCACTTGGGAGCGTGGCGCAAAACCCGGAAAAAAAGAATCGAAGGGACCTCAGGATGAATAACGACATGATGGACGCACTCGAGCTGTTGGCTCGCGACCAAGGTGTTCCGCCTGAGACGATCCTCGATGCTCTCGCAAACGCACTCGTCAGCGCTTACAAACGTACACCCGGCGCCGCCGAAGAGGCTCGGGTGACGATCGATCCCGAAAACGGCAAGATGACCGTGTACGGGCAGGAACTTGATGAGGACGGCGTTGTCATTCGCGAGTGGGAGGACACCCCGGAAGACTTTGGGCGCATTGCTGCCCAGACAGCCAAGCAGGTGATCAAGCAGCGGCTCCGCGACGCTAAACGAGAGCAGGTATTTGAGCTCTACGAGGGTCGCGAGGGTGATCTAGTCACCGGAATTGTTCAGCAGTCTGACCACCGGTTTGCGATTCTCGACCTCGGCAATGCAGAGGCAATCATGCCGTCATCCGAGCGGATCCCGTATGAGCGTCTTGAGCGCAATAACCGGGTCAAGGCATACATTCTCGAGGTTCGTCAGGAGGGCAAGGGTCCGCAGATTGTCGTGTCTCGCAGCCATCCTGAATTCATCAGGTCACTGTTCGAACTTGAGGTCCCTGAGCTGGTTGACGGTGACGTTGAAATAAAGGTTATCGCCCGCGAAGCCGGCCACCGTACGAAAATTGCGGTCGCGTCCAACGATCCCAATGTCGACCCTGTGGGAGCATGTGTTGGAGCCCGCGGATCACGCGTCCGCCAGGTTGTGAACGAACTTCGCGGTGAAAAGGTGGACATTGTCGAGTGGCGTGACGACGCTCCAGCATTCATTGCTGAGGCTTTGAGTCCCGCGCGGGTGAAAGAGGTCCGCATCAACGAAGAAGAGTCCGAGGCGGTCGTTATCGTTCCAGATCACCAACTTTCTCTCGCCATCGGGAAGGAAGGGCAGAACGCCAGACTCGCTGCCCGTCTCACTGGATACCGCATCGATATCCGGTCCGAGAGCCAAGATTTGGGACTCGACGTCGAGACCGACGATGCTGAGGCATCCGACAAAACGACCGAAACGACTGAGAGTGAAGCGCAACCGGAGGCTGGTGAATCCGCTTCCGGCGACACCGGTGCGAGCGCGGTTCCGGACGCCGAGGCGGACGAATCGGCCAGCCCAGTCGAAGCCGCCTCCGGCGAACAGGATGTCGGCGCCGACGCCGATGAGACAACGTCTGACGAGTCGAACCCACCGGCTGACGGGGATCCTGGAACCGACACTGACGAAGATTCTGGCACCGATGACTCGGTTGCCAACACCAAAGAGAATGATCAGGACGACACGCCTGCCGATGCCTAACCGGCAGGTGTGTTCTAAGGAGTAAGCGTGGCGAAAACTCGAATCTATGAGCTTGCACGAGACCTTGGGCGGGAGTCCAAAGAGGTGCTCGCGTGGGCGCAAGAACTCGGTCTGCCCGTAAAGACCTCCTCGTCCGGTCTTGATGAAGAACAGATTGTTGTGCTGACGGCTGCGCTCGCTGGCGGCGGTGACAAGACACCAGCGAAAGCGGTCGAAACATCCACCGCAGACGCGAAGGCCCCCGCCAAGCGGGCCCCGAAAGACGATCCAGAGCCGGCCGCGGAACCCAAGCCGGCCGCGGACACGGTTCCTGAACCGGTAGTTACGCCGTTGACGGAGGTGTTTGACCCCGTTGCTGAGGCCGTGCCACCTCCGGTGATGGAGGCGCTTGCTCCCCTGGGGGGGAAGGAGGAGCTCGCCGACAACATGCTTCTGGTCACTCCTGGCGTGACCGTCACAGAGTTCGCTCGAATGATCGACAAACGCGCCGGCGATGTTGTCAAAGAGTTGATGGGAATGGGGGAGATGATTCCCGGCGGCGGAACCATACCCGTGCAGGCGCTGGAGAAGCTCGGTAGTGCGTTCGGCTATGAGGTGCTCGTCGAAGAGGTCGAGGAAGAAGAGGTTCCCACCGGCCCGATTGCGCACAAGATCGAATACACGGACGACCCGGCATCGCTCAAGCCGCGGCCGCCCGTTGTCACGATCATGGGCCACGTCGATCACGGAAAGACTCAACTTCTAGACACCATCCGTCACACAAATGTCATCGCTGGAGAAGCCGGTGGAATTACGCAGCACATCGGCGCGTACCAGGTCGATACCGGTGATAGTGTGATTACGTTCCTCGACACCCCCGGCCATGAGGCCTTCACGGCGTTACGTGCGAGGGGAACTGCTGTTACCGACATTGTGGTAATCGTGATTGCGGCTGACGATTCAGTAATGCCACAAACGGCCGAAGCTATCAGCCATGCGCAGGCCGCCGAGGTGCCGATCATCATCGCCATCAACAAAATGGACCTTCCGGCTGCTGATCCCCACTCGGTCCGCGCGGCTCTAACCAGCCACAACATCGTGGTGGAAGACCTCGGTGGCGATGTTGTTGCAGTAGAGATGTCGGCACTCAAGGGAGACGGGGTCGACAGTCTGTTGGAGATGATCGAGCTCATCGCGGAGGTCGAAGAGTTCACGGCAAACCCGAACGCGTCGGCCATTGGCACTGTCATCGAGGCACAACTCGAGGTGGGCCGTGGTCCAGTCGCCACGGTCATTGTGCAGCGGGGCACGCTTAAGCGCGGAGACCCGATAGTGGCCGGGGAGTCGTCTGGTCGAGTTCGGGCGATGTTCGATGACCAAGGTAACCAGATGCAGAAGGCTGCCCCTTCGACGCCGGTGCTGGTCACCGGTTGGAACGTGGTTCCAGTGGCGGGGGACATGTTCCAGGTGGTGAAGAACGAACGCGTGGCTCGCAAGCTGGCGGACGCACGCACCGTTGAGGTCCGCGCCTCCGAGCTTCGGGTACCGACTGCGACCGAGCGCTTGGAACAGCTTCTCGAACAACTCCGTACTTCTGACCACGCCGAGCTTCGGGTCATTGTGAAAGCCGACGCCCACGGGTCGTTGGAAGCGATCCGTGACTCGATCACCAAAATCGTGCGCGAGGACGGGCGCGTCAACATGATCCATGGCGCCGTAGGAGGAATCACAGCTAGCGACGTCATGCTTGCTGAGGCCTCCGGTGCGCTCATCTACGGGTTTAACGCCCGACCTGACACCAATGCTCGGCGCGGTGCAAAAGATCAAGGTATCGACATTCGAACGTTCTCAATAATCTACGAACTGCTTGACGACATTGAGCAGGTGCTACTCGGCGAGCTCGCTGCCGAGCAAGTTGAGTCGTTCCTGGGTGTCGCAGAGGTACGGGCCGTGTTCCGTGCGCCCCGCCTCGGGCTGGTCGCGGGCAGCTATGTCACCGAGGGCGAGATCAGTCGTAACGCAAGAGTGCGTCTCGTGCGCGACGGTGTTGTTGTTTACGACGGCAAGATTATCTCGTTGCGCCGATTCAAGGACGATGTCCAGACGGTGGCGACAGGGTTTGAATGCGGCATTGGGCTTGAGAAATTCCGTGACATCAAAGAGGGCGACACCATCGAGTCCTATGTTGTCAAAGAGGTTGCTCGGACGTAAATGTGCGCTTGTTGGTCGCCGGGGTGCGTGCAGAATTGCGAATCACGGGTGCCCGGTCGCTGAAGGAGAAACGACACGTGGTCAAGTCACTGGTTTCTGCGCTTGCGTCGGGGGACGGTGTGGCCGTGGCGGAAATTGACCACCAGGATTTGTGGCAGCGCTGTACGTTGGGAATTGCCGTAGTCGCCTCGAGCCCCAGCCGCCTTGAGCAGTTGATCAGCGGTGCACAACGTGTGTTGCACAACCGCGAGGGCTCCGAGTTGCTTGCGGTAGACATTCATTATCTTGAGGATGAACGGTGAGCAAGACTAGATCCCCGCGGATGCGCAAGGTCGATGCGTTGATCCAAGAGATCGTCGCCGAGGCAGTGTCAGAGTTGACCGACCCCGACCTCGGATTCGTGACAATCACCGGCGTCGACTGCTCGCCGGACTTGCGGCGCGCAACGGTGTTCTTTTCGTCGCTAGGCTCGCCAGAAGCGTCGAAAGCGTCAGAGGTTGCCCTCGGTCGTGCGACGAGACATGTGCAGCAGGTCATGGCCAAAGAGCTCCGAACCAAGTACACACCCGTTATCGAGTTTCAAGTCGATACGTCGGTCGAGCAGGCGGTGCGGATAACGCGATTGCTGGGGACGCTAACCGATCAGAGTGAACAGGAGTCGGGCACATGAGCGCAAGCATCGAGGATTCCATCGCCACGGCAGCCGAGCTGCTGAGTGCCGCGACCTCAATCGCCTTTCTTGGCCATGTGGGGCCCGACGGCGATGCTCTCGGCACCATCATGGGCCTCGCGGGTGCAGCTCGCGCTGCAGGAAAGGACGCCGTCGCGTCGTTTCCGGTTCCATTTGTCTTACCCCGGACTCTTTCGTTTCTGGACGAAGAGTTCCTCGTTGCCCCCGATTCACTACCTCCGACTATCGACCTTGTGGTGAGCTGCGACGTCGCGGCGCCTGAACGGCTGGCGAACCTGTTGCCGTATGCGCGTAAGGCCCCCAACCTGATCGTCCTCGATCATCATAAGTCAAATACTGGTTTCGGCGACGTCGACGTCATTGATCCACATGCTGCGAGCACCGCTCAGATCGCCTTCCGTATGATCGAGAAACTTGAGTGGGAGCTCGATCAGCGGTCCGCTACTGCCTTGTACACGGGGATACTCACAGACACGGGACGTTTCCAGTATTCGATGACGACCCCCGATGTCCATCGCATCGCGGCCTCGCTGCTCGAACACGGTGTCGAACCCGACGCGGTCGGGCAAGCCGTGTATGAACAAACCTCGTTCGGCTACCTCGGCGTGGCGGGCGCCGTCATGTCGCGCGCGGTGTTTGACGAGGAGAACAGATTCGTGTGGTCAGTGCTGTACCGAGCAGACCTTGAGGCTGCCAGCATCGAGCGCCAAGACGCGGAAGGTCTTATCGACCTGATCAGAACGACCGTCGGCGCGGATGTTGCTTGTCTTCTCAAGGAGGTAGGTGAGAACGAAACCAAGGGGAGCCTGCGGTCCCGCGGCGCCACCGACGTCGCCACGCTGGCGGAGCTGTTTGGCGGGGGTGGGCATCACAACGCCGCCGGATTCCTTGCCCGCATGACTCCTGCCGAAGTGATCGCCGAGATCACAAGACATCTGGAGTAGTTGTGCAGGGATTCTTGTTGGTTGACAAGCCAAGCGGATGGACCTCGCACGACGTTGTCGCCAAGTGTCGCGGTCTCCTCAGCACGAAGAAGATAGGCCATGCCGGCACGCTGGATCCTATGGCAACCGGTCTCCTTGTTCTCGGTGTCGGTGCCTGCACCAAGCTCCTGCGGTTCGTGCAGGAAGCGCCGAAGACCTACGAGGCGACTGCAGTGTTCGGCGTTGCTACCGACACGCTCGACGCCGACGGAACAGTCGTCGAGAGATCGCCCTTTACCGGGACTACCGAGCAAATACGCAAGGCTGCCGAGAGTTTCGTCGGAGCTATTGAACAAGTTCCCCCGATGACTTCTGCAATCAAGATCGACGGTCGAAAGCTATATGAACTTGCTCGCGAGGGCAAGGAGATCGATCGTCCAGCGAGGTCGGTTGTGATCCACAGCTTCACCGTCGACGACGTCCATCGTGGCGAGCAAACGACTGAAGTGTCTTTTAGCGTCTGTTGCTCGAAAGGCACCTACGTTCGTACTCTTGCGGACGATCTCGCGCACGCCGTCGGTTCGATTGCCCATCTGTCGGCGCTACGTCGAACGGCAAACGGGTCCCTTTCGGTAGACACCGCGCACACGATCGAGGCACTCGAGGCAGCGGCCGAGGCAGGACAAATCGGTGAGCTCCTGCTGGACGCCATCGACGGTCTTCCCGATCTTGAGCGCGTAACGCTTTCAGATGTGGACGGCCGACGCGTGCGTAACGGCGTGTGGATAGAGCGAGACGGGTCCGACGTCGACGACCGGAATTATGTTTCAATGGTGCACAACGGCCTACTTGTTGCGGTATATGAGATAGATGGCGCGGTTATGAAACCAGCCGCGGTGTTACCAACGTGAGGCTGGAAGGCGGTTGGCGAGAGTGGGTCGTTACCGGACGGACGGCGCTGACGATCGGCGTGTACGACGGTGTCCATCGTGCCCACCAGGCAATCCTCGAACGCACGGCGTCTTACGGCCTAAGGACGGCGGTGTTGACCTTTGCGGTCCACCCCGCATCGGTTCTCTCTCCGGGCCACGTACCAACGCCGCTGATGAGTCTCGACGATCGGGTACGTTTCCTTGAAATCCACGGCGCCGACATCGTCGCCCCGATGCCGTTCGACTCACAGGCCGCAACAATGCCTCCCGAGGCGTTTGTCGAGGATGTAGTTGTCGGTGTTTTCAACCCTGGGGCGGTAGTTGTCGGGTCAGACTTTCGGTTCGGTTCGCACGCTTCAGGGTCAGTCGAAACGCTTCGCGAATTTGGTGAAATCCATGGGTTCGAGACTGCGGTGGTCGACGATATCGTCGATGACGGTGTGCCGATCAGGTCGTCGGTCATTCGTCAGCGAATTCGGTCTGGCGACGTTGTCGGCGCAGCACATCTTCTCGGCCGGCCGCATATGTTGTCAGGGACCGTTGTCCCCGGAGACGGGCGCGGTAAGCAGATTGGGTTTCCTACCGCCAACCTGGCGGATGTCGACATGTTGATCCCGGCTCGTGGTGTGTACGCGGTGACCGCCTCCGTTGACGGGTCGCACTACCACGGCGTCGCCAACATCGGCGTCCGTCCTACCTTCGGCGGCCACCAGGAGACTCTCGAGGTGCATTTGTTCGATACTGACAGCGACCTGTATGGCGCAACGATGCGGGTGTGGTTCCGCGAGTATTTACGCGGCGAGGAGAAGTTCTCAGGCGTCGAGGCGTTAGTTACCCAGATCAGGGTCGATTGTGATGCCGCTCGGGCTGCTCTCAGCCACGGTGCCGATCAGTAGACGCGCTCCGAACGGTCATCAACGCGTGTCTTGCAATGTGTTCTGATTCTCGGCATTGTGGTGATGCCGCACTCCCCACTATCGGAGTGTGTGATGTTGAGACGGTTGATTGTGGTCGCGGCTGTTTCGCTGCTGGTCGGTCCCGTGTTTGCCACCCAAGCGGTGGGCCAAGTCAACGATGTGGATACAGAGCTTGTGCCAGGCGCTGGCCTGCGTTTGTCTAGGCAGCCCACTATTCGTCTGGTCGTCCCAGCAGCGACATCCGCCATTGTGACAACACCGGTGGATTTGGAAGGTAGCGGGCCGCCACGATCGAGCTGGTGGTTCGCCCTCCTGGGAATCTTGTGGCGACCTACTGTTCCTGCTGCACGGCTCAAACGTCGCTACCGGGGGTCTACCTTGAGGCAGATGGGACACAAGCTTTCCCGTGCCACCAATGGCTTGGGCAGCAGTTCAGTGGTCTCGGTCGAAGAGGTTGTGGATGCGGACAAGATCTTGCGCCGGTACGACAGCCGCACTCCGCTGCCTTCCGAGACACTGATCGTCACCGTCGGCGGGTTCGGATCGGTGCCGGGTGAGACATTCACGAGAATGCTCGCTTCAATGGGCGTGTCCAACGATTATGTAGCGAGTTTCGACTGGAACTGGATTAGCCGCTTTTCTTCATCCGAAGAAGCCTCGCGTGAGGCAAGCATTGATCAGGGGATCATCGTTATGACGAGGTGGCTTGAAACGTTGCCCGCAGACGCAAACATCCACTTCATTGGGCACTCGAAGGGAGCGGTCCTTATCGCTGAATTCTTGGCGCTTCAAGACCTGACCGGAAGTTTTGACCCCCGCGTTCGCACGGCAATGCTGCTTGACCCGCCTCTCGCCGGCTCTGTCCTTGGTGCCGCACAGTCTCTTGGTTATGCAGTTGGGGGTCGGCTGCCGAACGACGGTGGATACGACCGGGAGTGGTCTGGTGGTGTTGACAAGTTGAACGGGTTGGGAAGGGCTGGCGATGTCGTGGTTCGCATAATCCGAAACCCCGATGCCATTGTTACCAACCTGAGTCCTACTCCCGGGGTGGTGATGTACGATCTTGAGGACGACGGCGCAGGCACTCCGCTCGACGCCGCAAACGAGGCCAGTGTGCCGTGGTTGTCACGGGCGTTGCCCGTAGTCGACGTTGTCATTCGGTTGGCGGCAGCGGGGCGGCGAGTCGCTGACGCCCACTCTGACATCGTGAACGATCCCAACGTTGCGATCGTCGCGAGGCGTGAGATCGTTGAACCCGGGTCGTCGACTTGGACAGCGGGACCGGTCTATGCAATTCCCGGAAGCTGACGTACGCAGAGTGCGGGTTACGTCGTGGATTCGGTGTCGATCGGGAGGTTGCTTTCTTCCCAGTCAGCAATACCGCCGTCGAGGTTTGCAACGTCGCTGAGGTCTGTGTGTTTCAACAACGCAGCAACCACTTGCGCCGAGCGGCCACCCGAATGGCAATGCACCACGATCGTGCGGTCGCCCGGCAGGGTGTCGTACCAGTCTTGGAATGTGGACATTGGTTTATGGACCGATCCGGGAATGCGTGCCTCGTCCCACTCGTCTTGCTCTCTCACGTCGAGCAACAACGCCCCAGACTCGGTCATGAGAGTGTGCGCTTCGTGGGGTGTGACTTGTCGCATTCCTGTCATGGCCGAAGAGAATACTCGTTCGATAGATGAATGGCGGTGTCGCGGCGATCTGGAGTCTGGTTGCGGAGTGGCGCGATGGCAACGGTAGGGTGGTTGCATGAAAACACGAGTGCAGTCAGGTTCACCGTACGAAAGCACCTATGGGTTCTGTCGGGCCGTGCGTACCGGTAACCGGATCGACGTGGCCGGTACGGCGCCGATTCCACCGAAGCGGGAACGGGTTGCTGAGGACGCACATGCACAAATGTTGCGGTGCGGTGAGATCATTGCCGCTGCCATCGAGGAACTCGGCGGTTCGATGCGTGATGTTGTCCGCACCCGGATGTTCATTACCGACGCCGCGGACGCCGATGAGGTTGGCCGCGCCCATGGTGAGTTGTTTAGTGATTCGCCGCCGGTGGCGACGATGGTGGTCGTGCACGCCCTCCTTGACCCCGCCTGGAAGGTCGAAGTCGAGGCCGAAGCGATCATCGAACCCTAGCTCTGCAGACTTGCAACCTTCGGACTTTGCGCAAGTGCGATTCCTGGTACACTTTCCGACTGCCGGACAGTCGTCCGCGCAATTTCGATTCCCGCAAAGGAAAACCCTGCGTGAAAGACACGAAGACGATCGTTGAAGAGTACGGTACGCATGACACCGATACTGGTTCGCCAGAGGTGCAAGTTGCTTTGTTGACCGAGCGTATCGCACATCTCACCGATCACCTTAGGGTCCACAAGAAGGACCAACACAGTCGTCGTGGCCTTATCATGATGGTTGGCAAGCGGCGTCGTCTGCTCGCCTATCTGCGTGGGCAAGATGTCGAGCGATACCGCTCGGTTATTGCCAAGCTTGGTTTGCGGCGATAGATCACATTCCTGAGGGCGGCTTGTGTCGCCCTTGCGAGCAGTGACAAGAGAAGCGGAGAAGTTCAGTTGACAGTGGTCGGTGGTTGGACAATGTTCCATACGTCGTTCAAACACGGTTCACTGCCAATTGACTCTCCTCAATAAATAGAAGGAGAGACGCGTGACAGAGTTCAGCGTCAGTAAGCAGATCCGTGGTGTGGAAATCACCATGTCTGCGGGCAAGCTAGCCCAACTCGCCGATGGGGCCGTCGTGGTCACCATAGGCGGAACCCAAGTCCTCACGACAGCCACCGCAAAGCGCACGATGCGCGACGGTGCAGATTTCTTCCCACTGACAGTTGACGTGGAAGAACGTATGTATGCCGTCGGTCGGATCCCCGGGTCGTTCTTCCGCCGTGAAGGCCGAGCCACCGAGAAAGCGACGCTCACCTGCCGCCTTCTCGACCGTCCACTGCGGCCATCGTTCATTGACGGTTTTCGTTGTGAGACGCACATCGTCACCACGGTGATGTCTGCGGATCTTGAAAACCCCTACGACATCCCCGCCCTCAACGGTGCATCCGCGGCGCTGCTGACCAGCCCGATTCCGTTCCTCGGACCTATCGGTGGCGTGCGGCTTGCCTTGCATGACGGTGAATGGGTTGCGTTCCCCACGTATCAGGAACTTGAAGAATCGGTCTTCGATCTCGTAGTTGCCGGCAAGCGCAACTCCTCTGGCGAAGTCGACATTGCAATGGTTGAGGCCGGTGCGACCGAGCACGGGTACCGGCACTACAAAGCTGGTCAAGCTCCATCAAACGAAGAGACGATCACCGCGGGCCTCGAAGTCGCCAAACAAATCATCGGTGAACTCATAGACATGCAGCTTGAGCTGAAGGCTCAGATGCCGTCACAGCCCGAGATTGAATGGCCTGTCGTGGTTGAGTACACGCCTGAAATGTTCGACAAGGTCGAAGCTGTGGCGAAGTCAAAGCTTGAGGCGATGGGTGTCGTTGCTGACAAGCATGAACGCTCGGCGCAAGAGTCCGCGATTCGCGACGAGGTGCTCGAAGGTCTCGGCGTTGAAGAGAATGACCTGCGTGAGGCGAAGAACGCCTTTGCGACGGTGCAGAAGAACGTCATGCGTTCTCGTGTTGTTGCAGAAAGCATTCGCATGGACGGTCGCGGTCTCACCGACGTCCGCAAGATCACCGTCGAGGTCGATCTGCTGGATCAGGCTCATGGCTCGGCGCTGTTCACTCGTGGCGAGACTCAGGTGTTGAACACCACGACTCTTGGCATGCTCAAGATGGAGCAGATGCTCGACACGATCGACGTGAACGAAACCAAGCGTTACATGCACCACTACAACTTCCCGCCTTTCTCGACTGGTGAAACTGGCTTCATGCGAGGTCCGAAACGTCGTGAGATTGGTCACGGAGCACTCGCCGAAAAGGCGCTGCTCCCGGTCATCCCCGATGTCGAGGAGTTCCCATACGCATACCGTTTGGTATCAGAGGTTCTGATGTCCAACGGGTCGAGTTCTATGGCGTCCGTGTGCGGATCGTCGCTGTCGTTGATGGCGGCAGGCGTCCCGATCCATGCACCGGTTGCCGGTATTGCAATGGGTCTTATTGAGCAAGACGGCCAGTTCGTCACGCTCACCGACATTCTCGGATCCGAAGACCACCTTGGTGACATGGACTTCAAGGTCGCTGGCACCGAAGACATGATTACTGCGCTGCAGCTCGACACCAAGATCGAGTCGTTGCCGTCGGACGTGCTTGCGAAAGCAATGCTCCAGGCTCGCGATGCTCGTTTGTTCATCCTTGGCAAAATGGCAGAGGTCCTCGACGGTCCCCGGCCTGAACTTGCTGAAAACGCTCCGAAGATCGAAGCGATTCAGATCCCCAAGGATCGTATTGGCGAGGTCATCGGCCCGAAGGGCAAGAACATTCGCCAGCTCGAAGAGGACACAGGTGCGACTATCGAGATCGAGGACGACGGCACGATCCGTGTCGGCGCTTCGAGCACAGCATCGATGGAGATGGCCAAGGAGCGTATCCTGGCAATCGGGTTCCCACCCGAGCCAGAGCTTGACAAGGACTACGACGGCGAAGTCGTCAACGTCACCAAGTTCGGTGCATTCATCAACATCATGCCTGGTCGCGACGGGTTGCTGCATATCTCGAAGATGGGCGGTGGACGGCGTATTGCCCAGGTCGAGGATGTACTTGCGCTTGGCGATGAAATCAAGGTTGTCATTCGCGAGGTCGATGATCGCGGCAAGATCAGCCTCGAACTAGCCGACGGTGTCGAGCTTGAGATGAAGTCGGGTGCTTCAGCGCCTGCGGACCGTGGTGATCGCGACCGTGGCGGCCGTGACCGTGACGATCGTGGTGGACGCAGTGATCGCGACCGTGGTGGCCGTGACCGTGACGATCGCGGCGGACGCAACCGTAGCGACCGCGACCGTGGCGGCCGTGGTGATCGCGACCGTGGTGATCGCGACCGTGGCGGCCGTGGTGATCGCGACCGCGGAGGACGAGACGGTGGAGATCGTTACAGGGGGGGTCGTGATAACGACCGCGATGGGGGCAACGGAGGTCAGGACAGTGGTAACTCCGGCGGCAGACGTCGCACCGTGTCATTCGAAGACGACTTCGACAGCGGAAACTAACTTCTAGTCGGTTAGACGGACAAGGGCCTCGGCACACGCCGGGGTCCTTGTTGCTTCGGTTGTGCTTTCGAATTGAGAACCTACGGACCGGTGTCTGGACCTGGATCTCCGCCGCTCGCAACGGTGTCGAGGCGGCCCAGGTAGTAGATCCATCCTTTGTGATGGTCGTCGATCGTTTCATCGATGAGGTCGCGGTGTTCGAGTGTCACCAGTGTGCCTCCGTCGCGATCCTCCAGATTGATCGTTACTACCGACGATCCAGGAGGTACTCCAGGGTTGTCGATCCATCCCCAGGTGAACACGACCCGGGTGTCTTCTATCAATTCGACGAACTGCCCACGGGCAGTGAGACCATTGGGCATTTCCATACGGAATATTCCACCCGGTTCGGCTTCGATCTGCGCGGTTTTCCCTTGCCAGAGTGCCCATGCTGACGATTCTGTGAGGTGGGCGAACACTTTGGCGGGGGAGGCCTTAATGAACCGACTGACGACAATCGGTGCAAGATCGTGTTCTGGTGTTGTGTCGGTCATGTGTCGTCTCTCTCCACTGCTTGCGCAAGATTGTCGAGGCCGGTCGTCCACATCGCTTCGAGCACTTCACGAAACGGCCTGATGCCGTCTTTGTCCACCCTGTACATGCGCTTGTTGCCGGCTTTGCGCATAGTGACGAGACCAGCGTCACGCAGTGTTTTCAAATGCTGCGACACCGCCCCAAACGTGACATCAAAGTTGTCGGCAATATCGCCCGCCGAAAGTTCGTCGTCCCAGACCAATGCAAGGATGGCCCGGCGATGTGGTTCGGTGATAACTTCGAGGACGTCCATCCCTCTATTTTAGTCGAACTTGAAATAGATTGTCGAGCGTTCTATATTAGTACTGACTAAAATAGAACGAAGGAGATCGCATGGGCAGCTACACAATTTCAGCCCTTATCAACATCGAATCTGAACCGGCGTCCGTGATGAAGAGACTTGCCAGTACGCGAGGGATCTCCTCGTGGTGGAGCACTACGGTCAACGGCTCGGCTGACGGCGTCGGTGATGAGTTTACGGTGGGCTTTCCCGGTTCGCCGGTCGATTTCGATTTTTCGGTCGTTGCGCTCGACGAGAACTCAGTTTCCTGGCTTTCGGGATCGCATCCTCCACCTTGGTCCGGCACCACAATCGGATTCTCGGTATCGGCAGACGACAACGGTGGCACCAATCTGATGTTCACGCACAGCGGGTTCGATCCCGAGTCGGAGACCATTGCGGTCGTGACCCCGGCATGGATGGCGATTTTGGGAAGGCTGAAGGCGAACGTGGAGGCTGGCACCGGCGAAGCCTTCTTTCAACTGTCGAACTAACGACGCAAGAAGTAAGTGGTCGCTGCAACGGTGCGGCGACCACTCGTCAGTCGAAGGTGCTGCGGTCCCTGAGGATCTTCCCGGTATCAGCGTGTTTGCAAAGGCAGAGGGAGGCGAGATCTATCACACATACTCGACGTATTCGCGCGGCCTCGATCCGTTCAATGCTACGTACCAATTCCTCGACATCGTGCCACGAGGCCGAGATGAAGCCGGTCTCGCAAGCGCCATGGACTGGCTGCGTAGGCGTGACGAGTACGCGTATAGAGCGCTTTCGTAGCGCGTCGGTTGGGGTCCCGTCGGCCGGCGTGTCAGGAGTCGCTGGCGACAATCAGTGTTACCGCGACCTGCCCATCGGTTTCGATGACACCGGCGCTCGCGAAGGTGCCATCCTTGAGGGTGGTGATACCGTTGAACCACTTGAGTCCGTCCGTAGTTCCGTTTGACATGCTCGATTCGTCTGATGCTGTGTTCAGATACTCCGTGTACATCGTGACGAGCTGGTCGAACATTTCACCAGGGTAGATGATGGTATAAAAATCGCCATCGGGTGTGGTGGCAGAGATGCTCATGGTGCCGCCGGGTGCAACGGGGAGTGGGAAGTCGGCGGGGATGTCTCCGCCACTGCTAAAGGTCGTTTCCCCATCATCGGCAGTGCCTTCAACGCTGACGCTTCCGTCACTGTCGGTCTTAATAACCGTCTGTCCGTCCTCGGACTTGATTGTGATGGTTTCGCCGTTGCTGGATATATCAATGTTGGCGGCGTCGGTCTGCGAGTTGACAATGACCTCGGCGAGGTCGTTGCTACTACCGCCGCAAGCCGCTGCGATCAAAGCGAACGTCGCCACGCCGATTCCGAATCGAAGTGACCGTTTCATTTTCCCGTCCCATCCTTGTACTTCAGAGTTTAGCGGCGTCGTCCGTGGGTGTGCCAGGAGTTTTCTTGTTCGTTTCGTTAGGTTCGGCAATATGCTCTGAAATCGCTTGACATCGAACGTATGTTCGATACAGTGAGTCTCCGAGGGCGTCATGCTAGAGGCCGTTGGGAATCGTTGCGGATGGAGCGTGTCGTATGTCGGTAGGGGTAGAGCAAGTGCAGCGGGGTGTCACAGTGGGCGTACCCACAAGCGGTGGGGATACCGACATGCGATATGGTGAGGTCGCTCGCCCTGATCAGCACAAGGCGGGTCAAGGTGAGCCGCTTGTGCTGATGCCAGGGCGTGTTGTTGGTTTGGTTGGCCCGCCAGGGTTCGGACTTACCCGTCTCGGGTTGTCCATGGTTGGTGAATACGCCGCTGCGGGTCCGGTGGTGTGTGTCGATGTGCGAGGGTGGCTTTCGCCGACCGCTGCTTGGGAGGCCGGGGTGCCTGCTGAGCGTCTTGTGTTGGTCCGTGTCAAGGACCCCGTACAGTGGGCCAAAGCAGTATCTGTTGTTCTTGAGGGTGTCGGGTCGGTGTATGCCGAGGTTCCTCGCGATGTACACGATGCCCACCTTCGCAAACTTGCGGCGCTGGCCCGCCGATCTAAGACCCCACTGATATTGCGCCCCGTGCGCGGCCGGCTCCCGGCAGGAATCGCCCATCTCACCGTGACCCCCGAAACATTGCAGTGGGAGGGTGTCGAACAAGGGTACGGTCGGCTCACCTATCGCCGGTTGACGCTGTCAGCGTCGGGGAAGGTGATGCGTGGCATGACCACCATGATCGAGGTAGAGGACAATGGAGCGAACGCTCTGCGTATGGTTCCCGGACTGGCCGTTGCGGCAGCCCGGTACGCCAGCGGATAAACCGGTTCAAGCGGTCGACGCCAATAACCGGGTCATTGCTGTTAATAACGAGGCGGCTGATGAGGGTGTCACGGTCGGGATGCGCCGCCGTGAGGCCGAGGCGGTGTGTCCCCTCATCGAAACGATTGTCGCTGACCGCGGTCATGATGCAGCTCGGTTCGAACCAGTGGTGAAAGCGATTGAATCAGTCATACCGCGTGTCGAGATCGTTCACCCGGGTCTTGTACTCGTTCCTATCACCGGAGCAGTGCGATATTTCGGAGGGGAAGAGGCTGTTGTTGAGATGGTGAACAAGGAGCTCACCCTGGTAGCCCTCCCCGGTCACCGGCTCGGTCTTGCCGCAGGGCCATTTGCTGCCCAGCGCGCCGCGGAGATGACCACGGCGGAAGAGCCGTACCTCCTCGTTGCCGACGACGCTGCCTTTCTCCGTGAGATGGATGTCTCGGCTGTAGGTAGCGAAGAGCTGGTTGCAACGTTTCGATGGCTTGGAATTGGGACTCTTGGCGAACTCGCCGAACTCCCACGCGCCGTTGTTGCTTCGCGTTTTGGCACCATCGGTTTACAAGCACATCGTTATGCCCATGGCGAGGACCGCACCCTCTTAGGCCGAGACATTCCGCCAGAACTCACCGTTGAGGAGCGCTGTTCGCCACCGCTCATCAACCTTGAACAGGTCGCGTTCCTTGCGCGGGCACTGGCGAATCGTCTGATGAGCAATCCAGCCATGGAAGGTGTCACGCCGTTTTGTGTGGTTGTTGAGGCCGAAGCCGCTGACGGTGTAATACGGACGAGGACATGGCGAAGCCGGGACCCGCTTGATGAGGCGACTCTTGCAGACCGCATCCGTTGGCAGCTTCAGGCATGGTTGGAAGGGGAACGTCGCAGCGGGGGAGAAGGGATTGATGGCGGGTTGGTACGACTCTCGATCACACCGGTAGATCTCTCGGGTGACGGTCGCCAGCTAGCCCTCCACGAGGACGCCGAATCGGCCGCCGCGGCGCAACGGGCATTGATGCAGACCCAGGCAATCGTTGGTGACGACCAGGTGTTGCAGGCCGTACCTCAGGGAGGCCGAGATCCGGTAGAGCGAGTCGTCTGGTACCGCTGGGGTGATGAACCACCAGAGGGGGAGCGCGACGTTGATGCACCGTGGCCTGGCGCAATCCCTTCACCGACACCGAGCCTTGTTCCCCCCGAACCGTATCCGCTCGAAGTTGAGTGGGATGTTGGCCAACCGGTACGGGTACGTCTCGGGACACGATGGGTCGAAGTCGTGTCATGGGCGGGTCCATGGCGCAAAATGGGTCGATGGTGGTTGCGCGAGGAACCCTGTGACCGGTATCAGATAGTGACGTCTGCGGGAGCCTTCTTGTGTGAGGTCCGTGATGGCATGACATGGATGACCGGGGTGTATGACTAAGAGCGCGCGCAAATAGGTGAAATCCACCAGTCGTCGTTGGTTCCCGGGGATGATCCCGGGTGTAACACACAACGACGATCTGGTGGAGGTACTCATCATGCTCGCTTTGAGTCCGAAAGTGGTGGATGTCATCTGGGCGGCGGTCGCCCCGCTCATCCCGAAA
>JADFQA010000037.1 GCA_022562055.1 Acidobacteriota bacterium
ATCAACCTGCCCCGACCCACCCAGTCAGGATGCGATGTTGTTGCGGGTGGTGAGGGTGTCGGGGTGGTCCGGTCCCAGGACACGTTGGCGGTCTTTGAGCAGGGTGGTGAATTGTTTGATTGCTTCATCAACCTGCCCCGACTCACCCAACGCGGACGCTATGCCTTCTCTGACGGACATGATTCCGTTCTGGCCGGACGGGATGTCCGCGGCATTTGCCGCGGACATTGCAGCCTCTCCGAGCCGAATGACGTTCTGGAGTTCCCGCGGAAAGGGCCTCAACGCCGCCATCTGGATCAGCGACGCGGACACGACGGCGGCACTTGGCTTTATCGTCCCGTCGGCGCACAACGCCAGGACAAGTTTCGCAGAGTGCTCGGCATCGGACACTGGCTCCGAAGACATCTCTTTGATAGCGGCTTCTGCGAGAGCTGTGCGGAAAGCGATCAGTTCGTCTTCAAAGAAATGCTTTCCGGTTGGTTCGCCAGCAATGAGGGCTATTTCGCGTTGCACCGGCTCAGAGAAACGCCGGAATACGTCCTCGACATCTCGTGCCCACCCATAGAACGTTGCCGACGTGCTCAATGTCTCTTTGAGGTCGTCGATGTCGTCGAGGTTGAGGTGTTCGAGTACTTCGAGCAACGTGCTGGTGTGCCAACGGTTGTCGCTCAGAACAGCGTCGTCACTGATGCTGCTCGGGATGCTCCACGCCGCAAGTATCAAACTCCTCTGAACCAAGGAGGGCAACTGACGCCAGTGCTCGCGGTAGAGATCTTCCACAGTTCTGGGTAGCTGAGCGACTTCAGTTGTAGAGATCTCGAGGGCCCCGCCGCTTCGGAACCGACGCTGATGTTTGGGCAACAGGCAGACGAGTTCGAGCGGGAGAGGGTTTTGGTAGCGGTCTACAAGCGCGTCGACTGTGCAGTGATCGGTTTTCGGGTAATAGAAAGAGACGATCGTGCCGAGATCCGAATGCGCGATTTCGGTGAGGCCGGCTCCCGATGGAAGTCTCTTACTGTCTTCACGGTCGTGCCTAACGCGAAGAATCCTCGTGGGAGTGACTGTGGCCAATAGGCTCGAAATGTTTCGGCTTGCATCATCGAGCATTTCCGGCCATGTCGTGGTGATGAGGAGGATTGCCGAGTCTGAGCGCATGAGTCGGTTGAGGAGCTCGACGAGAACAGCATCAGCGTCGTGGGCATCTTCGATGAACAGAACAGCTGGTAGCCCCGGGCGGGCCATCCGCGTCAACAGAGCGGCAGTGTCATCGATGACATCTCCGCGTTCGGCGCCAGGTGTGATGGTGGTCTCTGAACCCAAGAACTTCCGCCGCCCATGTGCGCCATCGATCGCCTTCTTCGTCCACACGAACATCTTGGCACCAAGCCCTAGGAACGGAGGTGAAAAGCCGGCCACGACTTCGACCAATCGACCCATGCCTTCCATGGCGGTTTCATGTGCAACCGCATTTCGCCATTCTCGGTACCGTTCTTTGTGACGGTCGCTGAACGCCACAAGTCCTCGCCATGAAATCTCAAGTGCTTCCTCATGGTCGGCGAGTTGCGCGAGATCGGAAACCAACGCTTGATCGGGGACGCCGCGCCTGGTTGAGCACGAAATCCCCCACCAGAACCAGTCCGGGAGAGAGCCCGCCTGCCGGTTCACAACTTCTGGAAAAACTCGTTTGCGACGATCGTGCACACCGGACGTGCTTCCCCGTGCAGATTCGAGGATGGAAGCGGGCCAATAGTATGGATCGGTTTGGCGTTCAGTGGCCAGCCGGCCGAAAAACTCGCGTGCGACCCGAGTTTTTCCCCAACCAGACGGCGCCTCAAGTGACACCCACAGCGGCTCGCCGGTCTTGTTGACCTGGTCAAAGAGATCAACCAGGCCGTCAACCAACAAGATCCTTGATTCCCCGACGAGAGGCGGTTCCTGGTTCACGTTTCACTCCCCAATGTCGTTGACAGGTGCCGTGCCGATCCGCAGCCGCCCTGATACCGATGGTGCTCGACGAACGAGGAAATGTCAACACGGCCGGCGTTACCGTCCGTCCGAGTTGGCACTCCCTTATACGGGCGCGGGCGAAGATGCACCCTGTAACCGGTATCAGATAGTGACGTCGGCGGGAGCCTTCTTGTGTGAGGTCCGTGATGGCATGACGTGGATGACCGGGGTGTATGACTAAGCGGATGATCGATGTTGGGACGCGACGGGGCTACGCGTGACGTGCGCGGAGTTCTTCGAGACCGGTGGCGATTGTGGCGTGGGCTAGTTTGCGAATCCGGTTCACGTCGGGGCCGCCGAGACCTGCAGTTTCAATCGGTTCGTGCACGATGACATGTATCTTCCCACTCCGGAAGAACCGCACGCCCGGCGGCCATATCTCCCAAGTCCCATGAATAGATATGGGCACGATTGGCATCCCGGTGTCAATTGCGATGCGAAACGCACCTGACTTGAAGACCTGGACGTCACCGGTGACGCTGCGGGTGCCTTCTGGGAACACGATCAGCGAAAGACCGCGGTCGCGAGCATTTTCAACACCGGCGTTGATTGTTTCGCGAATTGTCGCTCCACCCTGGCGATCGATCTTGATCATGCCGAGAGCATCCATTGCCTGGGCAAACACCGGGATCTTGTAAAGCTCCTTCTTGGCGAGGAAGCGGATCTTGTGCCGAGTGGTCAGAAACACGACGGGTATGTCGAAATTCGACAGGTGGTTAGAGACGAAAACGTATGGACCGTCGTTGCCCACGAGCCCCGACCTATCGTCTACCGACAAACTCGCGGGCGCCATCAGCAAGAACGACCGAGCAAAGATTCGAATGAACCGTTCGGACGTCGCGCTGTCTTTCCTAATCCATGACGCAACGACAACGGACGCAGACAGGATCATGACCCAGACAAAAAAGATGCCGATAAGCAGAGCTGTCCGGATGGTCAAGGCTACGGTCTTCACATAGTTCAAGGTGCATCATCGTAGCGCGGCGGGTACCACAGGCATCGTGTATGGTGCCGCAATGGCTGAAATCTCTTCCGATCGGGCGCGCCGCATCGCCCTTGGCGCCCAAGGATTCGCCGCGCCGCGCCCTTCCGGGAACGTAACGGAGCAGCACTTCCGGGCCGTCGTGCAGCGCCTTGGCCTGATCCAGCTTGACTCGGTGAACGTTGCAGTACGCAGCCACTACATGCCGTTCTTTGCCCGTCTTGGCACGTACGACCAGGCACGCCTCGACAGGTGGCTAGCAACAGAGGGCGAGATGCTTGAGTACTGGGGTCACGAAGCATCCGCAATGCCGGTTGACCTGATTCGCTACCTCAGGTGGCGCATGCAAGATATGCACCCGTGGGGCGTCGTCCAAAAAGCAGCAAAACACGATCCCGATCTCATCGACCGCGTGTACCGCGAAGTCGTCGAACATGGGCCGCTGCGTGTCGCCGATATCACCGAGGGCAACGACCGCACAGGGCCGTGGTGGGGCCTTGGCAACGCAAAGATCGCACTCGAGTGGTTACTTGCGTGTGGGCGGATCACCGCATGGCGGGACCATCGATTCACGCGGGTGTATGACATCACCGAACGCCGCGTTCCTTCGGAAGTACTCAAGCCTGTCATAGATCGCCACGAAGCGCACCGGTATCTACTCGTCGAATCCGCACGACATCACGGCATCGGCACGGGGAACGACCTGATCGACTACTACCGGCTCAACAAACCCCGGTCGCGACCGATCCTTGAAGAGCTCGCCGACGAGGGACTCATCGAGCGGGTCGACGTTCGCGGGTGGAAGGACCCGGTGTACAAACACCCGGGCACTCCAACACCGAGGGTGATCCGCGGTGCAACACTCCTCAGTCCGTTTGATCCGCTGGTGTGGGAGCGCGATAGGGCTGAACGCATTTTCGGGATGCGATACCGCATCGAGATATACGTTCCGAAGGAGAAACGCGAGTTTGGCTACTACTCGATGCCGTTCTTACTCGACGGCGAGCTTGTGGCCCGGGTCGATCTCAAGGCAGACCGCAAAGGGTCTGTGCTCATGGTGCAATCAGCGCACCTCCAACCTGACCAGGATTTGGTCCGTGTCGCCGCAGCCCTCGCACCGCATCTCGAAGACGTGGCGTCTTGGCTCGGATTGCAAGGCCACACCGTTTCGAAGTGGGGCGATCTGACCAAGCCACTCCAGAAGCTGCTCTAACTCGGGTTCGGCGTTTCCGCGCTGATTACCTCGGCAGTCGCGAAGCGAGATCGAAACATCAAAGGTTTTCCACTGCTTCCGCAGCATGAATCGTGTGTCAGCGATGGCCGATAGGGGCGTGACCAGGCTTGTCTGGCAGGACGGGCCTCACATGTGAACTTGGGCCGTAAGGATCGTCGTAGACTTCCGTCATGTCTCGCGAGCGCCTCATTACCCGCATGTTCCTCATCGTGTTTTCGGCGAACCTGCTTCAGGGGATTGCGTTTGCAATGTTTCTTCACCTCTCGGGGTTTCTCAAGACTCTTGGTGCGGGTGAAGGTGTCATCGGGTTGATTGCGGGTTTCGGGTCGGTGTTCGCTATCGCGCTGCGACCGGTAGTTGGCCGGCTCATCGACACGGTAGGCCGCAGGCCTGTCGTCCTGACAGCGGCCGTTGTAGATCTGCTGGCGATCTTGGCGTTCCTCCTGATTTCTGAGGTCGGACCGCTGTTGTATATCGTTAGGGGCATCCAGATGGTCTCTTCAGGATCACTGTTTGCGGTGCTACTCGTATACGGCGCAGACGTCGTGCCTGCGTCGAGACGCACAGAAGGGTTGGCGCTGTTTGGGGTGTCTGGTTTAGCGCCGCTCGCCCTTGGAGGGATTGCAGGCGATTTGGCTCTCAGGGACAACAACTATGACACCCTGTTCATCGTCGCTGCCATGTTCGTTGCGGCGTCGTTGGTGTTCTCGTGGTTCTTGCCTGAAAGCGTGACTCAACGAGAAGCCGCGAGCAGAACCAGTTTCAGGCACGTGGTGTCTAGACGACAACTGCTGCCCGTGTGGTGGCTCACGTTTGTGTTCTCGTTCGTACTGGTCGGATACTTTGTGTTTCTCAAGACGTTTGTCGAAGAAACCGGTGTCGGTTCGGTTGGCCTGTTCTTCGGCGCATACGCTGCAACTGCTGTCGTACTGCGGCTCAGTCTTGCATGGCTACCCGCCCGCATCGGCGAGAACCGAGTGTTGTTTCCAGCCGTTGGTTTCGTGGCAGTCGGGTTCCTCGTTCTTGCGCTTAGCTCGGGTATCGCTGGAGTGATTCTTTCTGGGATGCTGGGTGGTATCGGTCACGGGTTTGCGTTTCCGATCCTGTATTCGCAGGCGATTACGAGGGTCTCCGACGCCGACAGGGGCTCGTCGATGGCATTGTTCACGTCCCTCTTTGATGTGGGGCCGTTGGTCGCAGCACCCATTCTGGGTGTTCTCATCGAGGCGACCTCCTATCAGACAATGTACGCCACGCTTGCAGGCCTAACGCTCGTGGGTCTGGCTCTGTACTGGGTAGGAAACCGCCGCCTCGGTGTCGTGAACACGCTCGGTCCCGCGGCTGTCGCGCCCAGTGTGCCGTGAACCATTGTCTGCCGATAACCCCCAGCTAACGTCTGTGTACGACGAGATGTAGGAGATGCCCAGATGGTGAATTTTCAAGACCGGGTTGCGGTGGTCACCGGGGCTGGTGGTGGCCTTGGACGCGAGCATGCGTTGCTTCTTGCGAGTCTTGGCGCTGCGGTGGTTGTCAACGACCTCGGTGGATCTGTGCACGGAGAAGGTGCGAGCTCAAGTGCAGCTGACCGCGTGGTGGCTGACATCAAAGCGGCGGGCGGTGCTGCGGTCGCCGAGCACTCGTCAGTGTCCGATCCTTCTGGCGGCGAAGCGATTATCGAAAGGGCGATCGAAGAGTTCGGTCGTATTGACATCGTGATCAACAATGCCGGCATTCTGCGCGACAAGAGTTTTGCGAACATGTCCGTTGACGACATGCATGCAGTCCTCGATGTTCATCTTCGCGGAGCGTTCTATGTCACGCAGCCGGCGTTTCGCCTTATGAAAGACCAGAACTACGGGCGCATCGTTTTCACGTCATCGGCGTCAGGACTGATTGGAAACTTCGGCCAGGCCAACTACGGCGCAGCCAAAATGGGTCTCATCGGTCTCATGCAGGTCATCAAGATCGAAGGCGCGAAGTACGACATCATGGTCAACGCTATCGCGCCGATTGCACAGACTCGGATGACCGAAGATCTCCTCTCCGGTATGCAGGGCCTCTTCGCTCCTTCGGCGGTGTCGCCGGCAGTTGCTTACCTCGCCTCAGAGACGAACACCTTGTCAGGAGAGATCTGGTCGGTCGGTGGCAGGTCCGTCAGCCGTTTCTTTGTCGGGCTCACCGACGGATACGTCAAACCTGCCGTTGACGGTCCGCTCACCGTGGACGACATCGAGCAACACCTGACAGAGATCCGCAGTGAAGACGGCTACATGGTGCCCTCGTCGAGCCAGGACGAGTTTGCGAAACTTGCGCCGCGGCTGATGCCTTCGTGACCTACCCACCGGTCAACGCCGGTAAAGAAGACTGGCGGCGCTGGGCCCAAGCCGTACGTCGCGGAATCGACTGGAAAGAGGTCGGGAGGGCCGTCGTTGACGTCTTGTCGAATATCGACGAGCTAGAAATCGGTGCGAAGGTCCTCTCGTATCTCCCAATGGCCAACGAAGTCGACCTGTCGCCGCTGCATCAGCGTCGCCGGGACATCACATGGTCGGTGACCCGGACGCCCCCCCGGGGCGGACTCACCGTGCATCCGCTCGGGTCAAGAATGGAGACTCATCGGTATGGCTTCGAGCAGCCGGTTGCAAGGAGTCGCGAAGTCGACGTGACGTCGATTGACGTTGCACTCGTACCCGGGCTGGTGTTCGATGTTGCAATGCGGCGGATCGGTCACGGAGGCGGGTACTACGACAGGCTGCTGTCTTCAATCGGGCCGAACACAATCACGATCGGCATTGCTGCCTCCGATGTGTTCGTTGAGCTCGACATTCCTTCAGGAAGCCACGATGTTCGATTGGATGCCGTAGTTACGGAGAACGGCATCAGTTGACGGTGTGTCCAGCGGACCGCAACGCTGCGGCGGCGCCGTCAGCATGACGTTGGCGCACGAGGATGTGGTCTGTGTCATACGTGGCGATTGTGAAAATCGGAATCTCGGCATCGGCAAGGCACGCTGCGATGTTCGACAATATCCCCGTCTCGGTGAGGGCTAACGGGCCGGCAACTTCAATGCGGTTCCAGGGGTCACTATCCCAGGCGTCTGTGGGCACGTCGGAGGCGTCACAGACAACAGAAAGTTCGTGTGGCGTTCGGGTGATCGAGACGAACTTCCCTCGAGCCCACGCAGGGATAGCAGCATCGGCGGGTAGGCGCACCACGGCGAGTCCCACTGGGTGAAGTTCAAGAGTTAGAGCGTGCATACTTTCGGGAGGGTCCGGTAGGCTTTGCATATGACGTTACCTGCCGCAACCCAACGATTTGTCGACCGCAGTGCCGCACTGGGATATGTCGCTGCTCCAAGGGTGTTTCCCGAGGGCACCAAGACCAGTCAGGACGCTGCTAGAGCAGCGGGATGCCATCTCAGCCAGATAGTCAAGTCGCTCGTCCTTACCGGCGATGGCCAGCCGATATTGGTGTTGATGTCCGGCGACCGCCGTGTTGATACCCAGGCGCTCGCGGAGTTGATAGGCGTCAAGGAGGTCCGTCGGGCAGATCTTGAAACCGCTCGGGAGGCGACAGGCTACGCGGTTGGTGGCACCCCACCTTTCGGCCATGTGACGGACGTGCCGGTATACGTCGACGAATCTCTCAAGCGCAACGAAGAGGTATGGGTGGCGGCTGGGACCCCGTCGACGATTTTTCCGATGCCGCTGACCACACTTGTCGATATAGCGAGAGCGACGTGGGTGGACGTTGCCGAGTCTGGATGAGCTGATGGAGGATGAACACATGAACGATTGGTCACGGGCAACAGCACTCGTGGTTATCGACGTGCAGAAGGGGATGGACGACGAGGACTATTGGGGGCCGAGAAACAATCCGAACTGTGAGGGCAATATTGCACTTTTGCTCGCCGCGTGGCGCGAACAGGATTGGCCCATCATCTTCGTGCAACACGCCAGCAAGGACCCAGAGTCTCCTTTGCATCCGGATAATCCCGGATACGCTTTCAAGGACATGCTCACCGGCGAACCAGACTTGCTCGTGGTAAAAAGCGTGCATTCGGCGCTCTATGGCAACCCTGACATGATGAAATGGTTGGCGAGCCACCAGATCACCAGCATTGCAATCTGCGGGATTCAGACCAACATGTGTTGCGAGACAACCGCCCGCACGGCGTCAGATCTGGGGCTCAGTGTGATGTTCATCATCGACGCAACCCATACGTTCGACCTCACGGCCAATGACGGCACCACACTGCGCGCCCGTGAGCTAGCCCGCACCACGGAGATCGTCCTCGCTGCTGACTTCTGCCAAGTCTTGAGAACAGCAGAACTAGTCAGCTAGCCGGCCAAAGGGATCACCGCGGTTGCGTCGATCGCAATCTGCACACGTTGACCTCGCGCAAGGTCGGCCGTGGTGTCGAGTGTGAGAGTGGCCTTGCCGCACTGCACCGTTGCCCGGGAGGTCAAGCCAGCAAACACCACCTGTAGGACCGTGGCGTCGAAGCGATCTGTCGGCGCGACGTTTGTCTCTGTAAGCCGCACTGCCTCGGTTGGCACAAGCACCGGCCCGCTTAAGTTGCCAGCGATTGTCTCGGGAAGGTCGGCAGCGACGGTGACCGATTCGCGCCCCAGAAGCCGAGCCGTCATGGCAGTCGGGGGAGTGGTCCAGAGACTTCGGGGTGTGCCTTCGGCGTCCACCGTGCCGACATCTGACAGCACAGTGATCGAGTCGGCAATGGCAAATGCCTCGTCGGGGTCGTGCGTGACGTAGAGGACGGGGATATCCGATGCTCCGAAAATCGCTCCCATATCAGTCAGGAGCGTCTTGCGGAGGGCCGTGTCGAGCGACCCAAGCGGTTCATCGAGGAGCAAGACATCGGGTGATGGTGCCAATGTGCGCGCCAACGCGACCCGCTGCTGTTCACCGCCCGATAGGTCGCCGACAGGGCGATTCTCAAACCCGGCGAGGTCAACCATGCTGAGCAGTTCGGCAACTCGCTCGTCGGTGTTCGGCAGTTTCGAGACACCAAACGCGACGTTGGCCGCAACGCTGAGATGGGGAAAGAGAGCGTAGCTCTGGAACATCAGTCCGATCCGTCGTTCATGGGTGGGCAGGTCTGTAACGTCGCGCCCACCAATGTCAACCGTACCGGACGACACCGGCACGATCCCGGCAGCCCCCCTCAGAAGCGACGACTTTCCGCTCCCAGACTTGCCCATCAGCGCGCGGACCTCGCCCCGTTCGACGGTGAGTGTGACACTGTCAACTGCCGTAATATCCCCGTACCTCACGGTGAGTTCGCCGATCTCCAGCGTCATATCTGTTCTCCAGTGTCTCCGGCGCGCTGCAACACGAACGCTGCGACCGCAACAATTGCTACGAGGATGGTCGCCAGAGCCGCTGCTTGAGCCTGGTTTATCGGTCCGGGTCGGCTGAGTAATTTGAAGATCGCGATCGGAAGCGTCGGTCGGTCGGGGCGCACCAGGAACGATGTCGCCCCGAATTCGCCGACCGAAACCGCCGTTGCAAACGCCGCGCCTACCACGATGGCGTTTCTGACAATGGGGAACTCCACACGGCGCCACGCTTCGCGGGGGCCTGCGCCAAGTGTCGCAGCAGCAGACCGCATGTCTGGCGAGATCGAACGAAGCGCCGGCACCATGGCGCGCACGACGAACGGTAGGGCGACAAGGGCGTGGGCGATCGGCAAGAGAATCCACGCTGTGCGCAGGTCGATCGGTGTGTCGAGGGCGACCAACATACCAAAACCGATGGTGACGGCAGACGTACCAAGGGGCAGCATGACGATCGTATCGAGAGCACCGGCAAGCCGAGGTCGGAGACGTGTCAGCGTCACTGCAATCAGTGTGCCGATGCCCACCGCGATGAGCACCGCGGCAACCGAGAACAGCGCCGTGTTGGCGAGCGCCTCGCTTGGCCGGACAAAGAGACCAGTTGAAGCCGTCCTGGCGGTGAGCGACGTGAACGCACCAAGGGTCCAATTGCCGTCGATGCGAAATGCCGTTCGGAACAGAACCAGGATCGGTCCGGCGAGGCCGACGGCGGTTGCGGCGAGAATTCCGACACCGATGATGCGGTCCCGACCTTTTGTGAACGGTCGCGCGTGCGACAGTTGGTTGACTTCGAACCGAACGCTCTTGCGAGATTCATATCTCGTGTACAGCGCGAGGGCGACTCCGACGACCGCGAGCTGCATGATGGCGAGGGCGGCGGCGACGTCAAAGCGGAGAAGGCCGGTTGCTTGTCGCCATATTTCGACTTCGAGGGTGCTGTGCGAGATATCACCCAGGATGAGGATCACGCCGAACGATGTGAACGTGAGCAAGAACACGATGGCCGCGGCGGCGGATAGCGCGGGTCGCAGCAGTGGCAGGGTTACTCGCATGAATGTGTGAACCGGCGACTGGCCGAGAGAACGAGCAGCGTGACCTAGCTCCGCTGGGATACGCTCCCAGAAGGCGCTCACCGTCCTGATGACGATGGGAACGTTGTAAAAGATATGGGCGATAAGAATTGCCCAAACCGATCTGCGCAGATCGATGCCGAATGGCCCCGCCGGACCGAGCGCAAAAGCAAATGCGGCACCCACGACCACGGTCGGGAGAACGAAAGGCACGAGGAGCAACGCCCGCAGGGTGCTCTTACCCCTAAACGTGCGGTGCGCCATCACCCACGTCGCCGGGAGGGCGATGAGCAGCGTGAGGATTGTCGACACGGTCGCTTGCCACAGCGTGAACCACGCGATGCGCCGTACCGATCCCCGGCTAAACACTGACACGATCGTTGCAATGGGGGAGCTGTCGCTGTTTCCGAGGCCTTTTACGAGGATGGATGTCACCGGGTAGATGAAGAACCAGCCCAGAAAAACGACCGGAACAGCGAAGCGCAGCACACTCCAAGCGCGGATGCCGGGCCGAGACATCGGCTACATCCCCGTGTCTGGTGTCATCGTACGATTTCTAGCCACTCATCTAGCCAGCGAGCGCGGTTCTTTGCAATACGGTCCTGGTCCATGGTCACCGGGTTGTCAGGCAACGTGGCGAACTCGACGAACTCTGCCGGTAACGTCGCCAGGGTGTTGGCGGGGAAGACAAACATGTTGAGCGGAATGTCTTCTTGGAAGAGCACGTCGGTCATGAAGTCGACAAACGCTTCAGCTGCGGCCGGATGGGCGGCGCCGTTGATCACGCCAACGAACTCGATCTGTCGGAAGCAACCGTCGGCGATCACCGCAGTGGGCGCTTCGGTGATCGGGTCGCTTGCGAATATCACCTCGGCGGCGGGTGATGATGCGTACGACACCACGATCGGCCGTGTTCCGTCGGATGCACCGGAAAATTCACCCCAATATGCTTCTTGCCACCCCGCCACGATCAACACATCGTTGGTCACTAGGTCCGCCCAGAAATCCTTCCATGTGTAATCGCCCTCCTCTCCGAAGATCTCGATCGTCGCCAGGAGGAACGCCAGGCCCGGTGACGACGTAGTCGGGTTCTGAACGACTGTCATCGCCATAAAACTCGGGTCGGTGAGATCGTTCAGGCTGGTGGGCGGGGGAGTCGACGCGAATGCTGCCCTGTCGAAGTTGAGACAGACGTCGGAGAAGTCGACCGGTGTGGCTCTTCCCGACTCGTCGAGAAACAGGTTCGGGTCAAGCGCACCCGCGTTTGCCGACGTATACGCCACGAGAATGCCCTCTTCGAGTACGCGGGAGAGGAACGTGGTGTCGAACCCGTAAATAACGTCGGCCAGGGGGTTATCTTTTGTGAGCACCGCTTGGCTGACCATTGTGCCGGCGTCACCAGATGGCAGTAGTTCTACGGTGATACCGGTTTGATCGGTGAACGCTGCCAGTGTTTCGTCCGAGATTGCGAACGACTCATGCGTCATCACCACGACCCGACTCGCCACCGGGACTGAGGATGTGTCGGAGTCGACGCCCGACGTGGGCGAGGTGACATTGCTCGCACCCCCGGTACACGCTGCGGTGACCAGCATGAAAGCGAGAATTGTTGTGACCAGGGTTTGTTTTTTCATAGCACGTCCTCCGTAACGATGACCAATACACCGTCTGTGAGAGACACCGTCGCCGGCACCTCGGTTGTCTTGTTCGAAATCCCCCGTGACTGCCCGGCTCGGAGCTCGGCACCGTTCAGCGACCATTGCAACCCGGTGGTTGTCACCCCGATGGCACGCCCGTGGACGGGGAGAAGGGAAACTCGCTCGCCAGTGTGCTCGGACACGACCCACGGTTTGCCGGGATGAAGGATTCGTACCGTCGCGTTTTTGATCCGCCACTCAATCGTGGAGTGCGCCCAACGCTCGCTTGCCAGGGATAACAGATTTCCAAAGAGGTGCCCGGGGGTTCCACCTTCGCCCCCCATCACCACAACCTTGGAGTGTCGAGCCGTGATGTATCCAAGTCCGAGTTCGAGATCGGTCTGATCCTTGTCTGTGGGCGAAACGTCGACCTGTGCACCGACTTCTTGTGCCCAGGCAAGGTCAGTGTCCGTGGCCGAATCCATATCGCCGACGACGACGTCCGGTGTCAGTCCAAGGCGGCGTGCGTGGGCGAGACCGCCGTCGACGGCAACGACGTACGTGGATTCAGTAATGTCTGCCAAGTCAATCGTCGCGGCCAGTTCTCCGTGCAGGATCAAGACCGCCGGTAGAGATGTTGCTCTCATCGGCCACTCGCTTCCTCCGCTGGTATTACCCAGATCAGGTGTTCTGCGGGTCAGTGGCGTCCGTCGCATGGCGACTCCGGCCACCCTCTCAGCTTGGCGTTCCCAAGCTCCCCGGGGTGTGTGTTCCCTTAAGTGTACCCGTTGGCGGTGTTCTCTGCGGCGACGCGGGCCAGGAATGGGCGCTCGCAGGAGCGGTGCCCGATCTCGCGTGGGGTCGCCGTTGGCGACGTCACACCTATACGGTTCCGATTCAGCAAGCGAGCATTGTATTACTCACTTGACATGTTGGCGTCATTGTGACATCATTGTGACATCACAACGATGTCGAGCGAAGTTAGGAGAACAACATGCTGTGGTACAACAACATCGACTACGTATGGTCGGAGTACGAGGTGAGGCGACGGGAATCGGAAAATCGGTTCAGGCGGCACATGTCCCGCCTGGCCAGGGATTCCGCAAAACGCTAGAGATCGCGAGATAACAGGCATGGATACAACCGCAGTCTTTCGGCACCTGGAAGCCGCCGTCACGATGCAGCTGCAACTCGCTGGCGGCGACGAGAGTGTAATCAAGGCTGGTGAAGTACTACTCGCGTCTCTCGAACCGGCATTGCGTCAAGCGACATTTGCTCTCGCGGAGCAGGCAGCGCACGAAGTGAGCGCACAGCTCCCCGGGCACCGTGTCGAGGTTGCGTTGCGTGGCGGCGAGCCCGAGCTCGTGATTGCTGAGGACCGGGCCGAGCCGGTCACACCCGATGAGGATCTCGAAGCCCGAATCACCGTCCGACTGCCAACGAGCTTGAAAAGTGACCTTGAAGCAGCAGCCTCAGTCTACGGCGACTCTGTGAACGCATTTGTTATCAAGGCACTTCGCTCGAAGGCCTCGCGTCGCAAGAGTCATCGCTTTACAGGCACGATCGACACATGAGCAGCGAACGAGTCGAGACATTTTCGGTCGGCGGTAAACCGCAGATAGACATTGCTGTGTCCAGTGAAGATGTCACTGTTATCGGGGGGCCGGCGGGCGAAATAGGTATTCGCATCGATGGCGAAAATGCCGGAGACTACATCGTCACTCAATCAGCCGACTCGGTCGCGGTGACTGCCCCGAGCGGCCGGTTGCTGAGTTTCAGTTCTGGTCGACTCACCGTGACGATTCCTGAGCACACCACAGTCGAGGTTCGCACGGTGTCGGGGGACGTCCACATCAGGACCGCCGTTTTCGGACTCGACGTCGCGACGGCCAGCGGAGACGTTAGAGCTGGAGACGTGCTGGGCGACGTCCACATTCGAGCGGCTTCGGGAGACTGCTCGTTCGGCGACATCGAGGGTGCCCTCGGTGTCGTAACAGCTTCGGGAGACGTACGGGCGAAGACCGTGAGTGGTTCGGTGTCGATTGCTTCAGCTTCGGGCGGTGTCCGGATTGCATCCGTCGACGGCGCGGTCACATTCAAGACCGCTAGCGGAGATCTCACCATTGATCGCTTCGACGGCGCCACATTCGACATGAAGACGATGTCAGGCGACGTAGTTCTCGGCATCCCCCGTCGCCGCAGGCTCGAGATTGACCTTCGACTTCTTGCTGGCGGTCTGCGAAACCGGCTGCCCGAGAGCGACGGCTCCAATCACGAAAAGACGATTACGATCCGCGCCGTGGGGATGTCGGGAGACGTCACCCTTCGCGGCGTCTAGCGCCGCTGAAGATCAGATGAGTTCTCCGATCATCGCTGCAGCCTTGGCGGCTCCATCGGTTTCGACGTCGACGTAGTCGATGTCCCGGCCGATCTCTTCCGCCATGACCGATGCAAGGTTGTCGGGGACAACATCCTCGTAGTCCATGTACCGGCCCGCGCGATAGCGGTCGAGACGGGCCCTCACGTGAAAGTTCTGCTCGAAATGGTTGCGTAACGGCACGTAGATGAAGGGGACCTTGGATGCCGTGAGCTCCATTGTGGTCGTGAGGCCGCCCTGCACGATGGCGAGGTCGCAAGCCGCAAGATTTCGGTATAGCTTGTCCACATACTCGAGATACTCGACACCCTTCACATCGGGCAATGTCGAAGGATCGATGCGCGGACCGGTGACCACGATCATGCGGAGATCGGACACCGCGCCGGCAGCCTGGGGGAACGACTCAACAACACGACGAATCAGATCAATGCCTACCGCTGACCCACCCACCGCGACGATGCACACTGGCTCGTCGGGACGGTAGCCGAGCTCGGCACGGAGCTGGTCTCGTCCGCCAAGCGCGAGCGGATCGAAACCGGTCACATAACCTGCAAACTCATAGTTCTTCTCTGTCCAGTCTCTGACCTCCGGTAAGTCGGGGCCGAAGGTCCCAGGGATGATGTCGTCGGGGTTACCAACGAATATTGCCTTGTCCCTTATTCGCCCATACCTGGCGATCTGCTCGATCATGTCAGCGTTGTAGTCCGCAGCGACAAACGCTTCGCGGTCACCGCCCGAGGGCATGGGAATGTAACCAACGAAGTCCGTCAGCCATGCGTACGCCGTCCGTTTGAGATTCGGGTTCTCGTGGAGGTGGTAGTCCATCTCCCAAGACTCGTCGGCAACGACGACGTCGTACTGGCCGTCTCGGATCACCTCGTCGATCACCATAAAGTTGGCGACTTGGATCTCGTCCATGTTGCGCAGCGCCTGGAACACGTTGAGGTCGTGCTCACCTGACTCGCTCTCGATGTGAGCAGACTCGTTCGCCATCAACGATGACGCAGGATGGATGGTCTCGCCGCTAGCATCGAGAACACGAGTCACGGGGTCTTGCGCCAACCAATCGATCTCAAGATCAGGGTGCAGAGTGCGTAGTTGTTCGGCGATCGCGACGTCCCGCCGAGCGTGGCCGAGCCCAATCGGGGACGATATGAACAGTAGGCGCTTGGGGCGGGCGTTACCGATGTGCCACGCGGCATCCGGGCGTTGCCGGGGGTACACGCGGTACATGAAGTCTTTGATTGCGTGGTTGATCTGAACCGGGTATCTGCCGATGGGGATGTGACCCGAGCCCTCGATCGTGAGCAGTGTGGCGCCGGGAATCATTCTCTGGAGCAGTACGGAGCTCTCGTAGTTGATGATCTTGTCCTCGGTTCCGTGGATGATGAGGCACGGTATATCGAGTGCCCGGACAGCCTTCTCAAGTTCTTCGAGGTCGAGACCCGGACCGGCTTCGGACTGGCGCGCAACGACCTCGCCCGTTGTTTCCATTGCCCAACCGACGGTGTCGTCGAATCCTTTCGTCGAGTGCGGATCGGAATTGCACGCGTCGAAGAAAGGTTCGACAAAGCCCCGCCAGTCATCCCGCCAGAATGTGGGTCCGTATTTCGCCCGTACTTCGTCGCCTTCTTCGGGTGGTACGCCCCACGGGTGGGATGCAGCGATCGGGATGAACCCGTCGAAACGATCTGGGTGCAGAGCCGCCATGGCGACGACTAAACCGCCACCGTACGACAACCCAGACACGACGCAAGTCTCAGTCCCAGTCTCGTCGAGCACGGCGATCGCGTCGAGGATCACTTCGGATGTCTTGAGTCGCGCCGCTTCAACATCGCGATCAGACTTGCCGTTCCCCACGGGGTCATAGGTAACCACCCGGAAGTGTCTCGCAAGGTAGGGGATCTGCATCTTCCAGAGGCGGGAGTAGAACGTTTGCCACGACTGTGCCAACAGAATTGTCGGTCCGTCATTTTCGTATACCTCGTAGAAGATCTTCGCGCCGTTGCGCTCAACGAACCCTTCAGAATCTGGATATCGCGCTCTCATTTCGACTCCTTTTCGATGCTCTTGATTAGCTTTCCGATCTGTCGCAGTGCGTTTCGCAGGGGCATGAGCTGGCTGTCCAGTCCCAGGAGGATCATTGACTCGGCACCGACAAAAGCTGCGCCGGTGAGCGCTGCTATTTCTGCTGCTGTGAACGGTTCGAGTCTTAGACCCTGGGCTTCAGCACTCGCAGCGAGTTCGGTCAGCACTCTGTTCCAGCCGAGAATCATGGTCCTCACTTCTTTGCCGACAAGCTCTGACGACCAGCCGACTGCCATCATTTCGTGGAGTACACGCACGTATCCGGACTTGAGGTCCTCATCGAGATAGTCGCATGCAATGTCCCATCTCTTCCACAGGGGCAGATCGCGCCCGAACATCTCCGCTTGTCGCTGCAGGAGCGTCTCGTTCTCAGCCCGCAACATGCTGAGGATCAACTCGTCTTTCGACCCGAAGTGGTAGTGAATCTGCGACAGCGGCACGCCTGCCTCTTCGGCAACCTTCCGCGTCGACAGTGCTGCGAATCCATCAGCGAGGAGGCGGGTCCGCGCCGCGGCAAGAATCTTGTCCACGGTCTCCAAGGATGCCAAAACGTGCCTCCGAGCCTATGCGCCGATCGCAAAGACTATGTTGAACGGTGTTTCGGCGACTCGCTCAAATGACGACGCTCCCGCTGCCTCGGCGATCTTTCGTAGGCGGGCCTCTCCTGCCTGAGCGCCGAGAGACTCACCACCCTCTTGGCTGAGCGCACTGGGTGTGCACAAAAACGTCGAAGCGGAGTACATGACCCGGCCGACCGGATTCAGATTGTCTGCCAGCTTGTCGTTTGCGAATGGCTCCACAACCATGAGCCTACCGCCGTTCGCCAGGCGAGCGAGAGCGAAATTGATCGCTCCTTGCGGATCGCCCATGTCGTGCAAACAGTCGAACATTGATACGTAGTCGTATTTCCCGCCAAACCCCTTTGCGTCAGCCACTTCGAATGACACGTTCGCTACGCTCTCGCGGTGGGCCAACTCCTTTGCTTCGGTGATTGATGGAACGTGGACATCGAACCCAACGAAGGTTGCCTTAGGGAAGGCCTTTGCCATCACGACTGTGGATACGCCGAGACCGACACCGATGTCTGCCAGGCGACCACCGTTCTCCAAGCTCGCGACCATGCCAGGAACCGCCGGTATCCAGTCCTGAACGAGGTGGTGGGTGTATGCCGGCCTGAAAAAGCGCGCTGTGCCAGAATACAAACAATTGGCGTGCTCGCCCCAGCCGATGCCCTCTCCGCTTTTAAATGCCGCGCTGACGAGCTCCTCGTCGAGCCATCCCGCCTGACTGACCTCAAACGCGCCCTGGAGGAAGACTGGACTCTCTGGGTTGGAGAACACCAACTGCTGCGCCTCGTTCATGCTGAAGCCGTCGCTGCCGTCAAAGTCGACGTACCCCGACGCAGCCATGGCTGCTAGCCACTCCCTGCAATACCGTTCACTGGTGTCTGTGGACGATGCCAGGGACGTCGATGTGACGCCGTCGCTGTCAGCAATGGCTGTCCACAACCCGAGCCGATCACCAATCAGCACCAGCGGCCCTGACATACAAGCACCGATGTCGCCGACAACCTGGAACACAAATTCCTCTATCTGTTGTTCGTTCATGAATCCCTCTCCTCTACGATTCCGAACCGGGCCGACCTTCATTTCGCCAAATTGCAAGTATCGGTCGGTCGACCGAACAATACGATATCGTTCTCCATCCGTCAACAGGGAGATCTCGAGGCTCCAACTGGAAGGCGACGGGTGCTGGTCAGCAGCGTCTAGTTGTACCCGGCCATCAGGTTGGTGACACTCGGCTGATGGGTGGCCGCCGTCCGAGCGAGCCGTGGTTGCGTTGGTGATTGTAGTAGTCGAGCCATGGCTGGAGGGCTGAAGCTCGTTCGCTGTTGCTGGTGAAGACTTGCTTGTAAGCCCATTCGGTTTGCAGTGTCCGGTTGAATCGTTCGACTTTGCCGTTCTGCCAAGGGCAGTGGGGTCGGATGGTGATGTGGGTGGCTCCGAGTACATTCATGGCGTCTTTGACGGCGTAGCTTCGGGTGTAGGACCAGTGATTATCGGTCATCACTGCCTCGATGCGTTCAATGCCACAGGTTCGAAAGAACACCGCGGCCCTCTTAAGGAATCCTGCTGCGGTGTCGCCTTTCTCGTTGTTGTGGATCTCTGAGTAGGCGAGACGGCTGTGGTCGTCGACTGCTGAATGCACGTAGTCGTATCCGATTCGTTGCTTCCTCTTTGCTGAGGTGGATCCCATGGTGCGTCCCCATGCTTTCCAGCCTCCACCGTCAGGGATACGCCCGATCTTCTTGACATCGACATGGATCAACTCGCCAGGCCGGTCACGCTCGTAACGGATTGCTGTGGCCTTTGAAGAACGGATCACGTCACCGGTGAGAGGATCGCACTCAAACAGATACGGCACCTTATGACGACGTAGGATCCGACTGATCGTCCGAGCCGGGACCCCAAGGTCGTCGGCAAGCCGATCCGGGCCGACGCGCAACACCCGCCTCGCTGCAACCACCCGGCGCTCTACCTCAACGGGTGTGCGGGTAGGTGAAAAATGCGGCCTCGACGACCGATCCTCCAACCCGGCGTCGCCCTCGGCATCGAAACGAGCCACCCACCGGTGGGCGCATTGGCGAGATACACCCATCGCTTTGGCAACGTGGGCAACAGGCATCCCCTCGAAACGGACCCGTTGAACGAGCAACCGGCGACCATGAACTGTGAGCCGCGCATTACGGTGACCCATGAAGACCTCCAAGTGGGTGTTGACAGCAATCACCACTTCACTCGGAGGTCTTCACCTATGCAAGAACTGTCACCAACGTCCTGGCCGAGTACAACTAGATAGCCTCGTACATTGCAACGAGGTCGGGCATGATCTCGTCCCATGCTTCGGCGATCAGCCGATGACCTTCTGCGGAGAGATGAAAGTGGTCGGCGGCGAAATACCGGTCAGGATCGCTGAAGAACTTGTCAAAACGTGGATGTCTGGCGTTGGCCTTCACGATGTGAGGATGGTTGACGGCCACCCTTGTGATAGCGTTGTTGATCGAACTCGAGCGCACCGATGCGATCGACTTTGCAAAAGTAGGAAGCCGGGGGATCGATCCGAAGTCGCCGATTCCGGCGATCGCTGTAGGGATGCCGCTCGCCATGTCGGCTAAACGTTCGTAGTCGTCCTCGAAGCGTCTGAGTGGCGTTCCACGCAGAGCGTCGTTTCCACCGATCGAGATCAGCAGCATATGCGGGCTGTCCGCCAAAGCGGGTCCGATTTGTTCTCTCAGTACGTCGGCGATTTTGGCACCACCGACTGCGTGGTTGATGAGCTCGACGTAGTACGCCTGCGCCAGTGACCTTGCCGCGTGGCGTACCCAGCAGCCGTCGAGCGGTTGTACGCCAGGGGCCGTGACAGAACTGTCACCGATGACGACCAGCCTGAGGGTGGGATTTGACGGGTCACCAAAGACGCCAGCGGGGTCCTGATTGGTAAGCGATGGCCACGCGGCACTGCGGGCCATTCGTGCGATCTGCGCCGCGGCAAAGGTCACGAGGCCAAGTGGCTGAGTGAGCATCCGACCCGGTTTCAAAGTCTCTCCAGTGTTCGTCTGTCACGAGTGTACGGGTGTTTCGGAACCAGTGGGGCAGGCCGTTTCGCGGGTGGCGTGGCGGTCGAGCAAGGGTCACACGTTAAAGCGGAAGTGGACAACGTCACCCTCTTGAACGATGTAGTCCTTGCCCTCAAGACGCCATCTCCCCGCCTCCTTTGCCCCGGCTTCGCCGCCGTGCTCAACAAAGTCATCGTATGCAACGACCTCGGCGCGGATGAAGCCCTTCTCGAAGTCGGTGTGGATCACCCCGGCCGCCTGCGGTGCGGTGGTTTCGGCGGGGATGGTCCACGCCCGAACCTCCATTTCGCCTGCGGTGAAGAACGTACCAAGCCCGAGCAATGCATAGCCGGCTCGGATAACCCGGTTGAGACCGGGTTCCGTTTCGCCGATTTCAGAGAGGAACTCTGCTTTGTCAGCCTCGTCGAGTTCTACGATCTCTCCCTCGAGACGGCCCGAAATGATCACCAGTGCAGACCCCTCCGCAGTGGCGTAGGCCTCGACTGCGGCGACATGCGAATTGTTGGCCTCGCCGGAGTCGTCGATGTTGGCGATATACATCGTGGGTTTTGCGGTGAGGAGGTGAAGTTCGCGCAGGTTCTTTCGTTCGGTTGTGCTGAGATCCATAGACCGCACCGGGTCGCCCTCCCCGAGGTGGGTAAGCACAGGTTCGAGTGTCATCACGATCGACTTCGCATCGACGTCGCCGACACGCGCCTTCTTCGTGTGGCGGACTAACGCCTTCTCGACCGTCTGGAGATCGGCAAGCGCGAGCTCGGTCGAGATGATTTCGATATCCGAAATTGGGTTGATCGTTCCATCGACATGGACCACGTCGTCATCCTCAAAACAGCGCACGACGTGAGCAATCGCGTCGGTCTCGCGGATATGGGCGAGGAACTGATTACCGAGGCCTTCCCCCTGGCTTGCGCCCTTCACCAATCCAGCAATGTCGGTGAACTCCATTGCGGTTGGCACGATCCGCCCTGGGTTCACGATTGCGGCGAGTGCGTCCAGTCGTGGGTCGGGAACTGTTGCGACGCCGACGTTGGGGTCGATTGTGCAGAATGGGTAGTTCTCAGCGGGCACACCCGCAGCGGTGAGTGCGTTGAACAGAGTCGATTTTCCGACGTTTGGCAATCCGACGATGCCGCACGAGAAGCCCATGGTTGATCCGATCCAGTCAGACAGGGGAGTGCGTCCATGGGACGCGGCCAAAAGGATACTCGCCGTGGGCACCGACGATTCCATTCCAGGCGTGAGCCTTGCTACGTTTCGTGCTCATGGCAAACGAGTATCTCATGGAGTTGATAGAGGGCAGCGACCTCGCCGGCCTGCTGGTGTTTGTGAAGCGCACCTGCGATGCCCAGGACTGGGATGGTCTCGTTGAGATTCGGGATCAATGTCGCGACGCCGTTGACCGCGGCAAGCAGCTCTGGGGTGTCGCGCACTACGTGGACTATCGAACGGCACGCGACGCACCAGCTTCATACCTGAGCGATGCCCTGAGTGGCGACGGCCGTTCGAGCGCGATCGGTCCACTGTGGGAGGTAGCGGCGTCGGTGAAGAATTGGGACGAGATGCGCGAACATCTTCCCGAAGGTCAGGTTGCAGCTCTTGCTGCATACGAGCGGGCGCTGCGAGGCGACGTGCCGGGTGATGCCGTGGACCTGATGCTTGACATTCCGCTCGAAAGGCTTGCGTGGGAGCCGTCCTATGAAGTCGCGACCTATGGCGAGTCCCGAGTCGATGTTCCGTATCCGGAGATTCCCATCATGGAGTGGGTTGAACTGCCCGACGCTATCGAAGTGCTCGACGACGATGCCGCGACCGAGGCGCTCACTGATCTCGTGCAACCTTGGTGGGACACATCGAATGGCAAAGTCGAGGCAAACGTGGTCGAGGGGTCGGCTCTCGAAGCCATCAAAGCGTTTGGCCCGAGGCGAGTACGAATTGTGCGGGTGACACCCCAGCAGGCGCTTTCGGTGATGGTGTGGACCGCGGCGAGCGGTGGGGCGCACGGCAAGCGTCGGGGGACGCCGGTTGGGCGTTCGCTGGCGTGGTGGGCCATGGTGTGCCTTGCTGGATTGGATGACGCCCCGCACATGGACCCGGACGAGATCGGCGAAGCGATCGCTGATCTCAATTTCTACGTGTGGGACGCTGGCGATGCGACCGGTGGCTGGTCTTTCCACATGGCCATCGAAGACCCCGCCGACGGTCTTGCGTGGGCAGTCACCGCCGTCGACGCCGTCTAGGCCTACCGGCCGGGAGTAAACCATTTCACGTCGGCAAAGCGCCCGAAATCTGCGTCGAACGTGATGACTGTGGCCTTCCGCTCGAGGGCGATAGCTGCCAGATGAGCGTCGCTCACGAGGTTGCCGGATGTACCCGCTTCGTCGAGCAGTTGTCGAAGCAACGTGAGATGATTTGGTCCTGGATGAAGCGTTGTCGTGTTGGGGTGGCTAGTCCACAGCTGCACGAGATCGAGCGCCACATCAGTATCCAGTGGGTGGGCGAATATGCGACGGCTGGTGGAAATCCTCACGAACGTAAGTAATACGAGCCACACGAATCCGACTGCATCAGATCCGTTCAAGGCTTCGTCCAGCCAGGTCCTCGAGGCATCATGATGTGGGGAGGCCTTGTTGACGGAGTAGAGGAGGACGTTTGCGTCGACAAGCTTCACTTGCGTAGGTCGAGTTTCCGGACGATTTCCTCATCCTCCATCGCGGCGGCAAGGGCAAGGCTGCGGTCGAGATCCACGTTGCGGGGGCTACCCATTGAGTATGTCGGCGTCTTATAAAGCGGTCGGTCTTCGCCGAGCGAATCCCTGATGGCCCGGTTAACCGTTTCCTTGAAAGTCAGGTCGCGTTGCTCCATTGAACGCTCGACGAGGAGCGCAACGTCGGCGTCGAGCGTGATGGTCGTTCTCATTGATGCATCATAGCATCATCTTGATTGATGTAATAGCATCATTCAATTAGACGAGCGGGCAGCCTCGTTTCCTTCTTTAGTGGTGCGGAATCACCGCGAGTGGTGATGGATGGTCTGGAGATGGCTCACATATATTGCTCAGCGCTCTCGTGGACAGACGCGCACGGGAGAGAGGACAGTTGGTCGATCTGGCGTAAAGAAATCGGTTCCATCGCTCGCTCCGATTACGCTCGGTGGACACAATGAAGGGCAGAGAGCGGGAAAGGGAGCCGCCACAATGGCAGAAAGCAAGGAACCACCGAGAGGACTGTTGACGGTGGTCCGAACTTTATGGAGCGAGCTTGGGCCAGCAGGCAAGACTGTTCTGGTCGCCCTTGCTATGTCCGCTGTGGTGGCATTGGTTCTCGGAGTCGCGATTCCGCGCCAGGTGGAACAGCACCTGATTGACGCTGAGGTACGCAAGCTGACACGGATCGTCGATGACATGGTTGACGCAGGGATTATCCCGGTGGAGACGCCAGGAGCGGAAGCCTTTGCGACCCTGGACGAAGCGGCGCGACTGCACCTGCTCGGTTCGGATACCGTACGCGTGAAGCTCTGGTTGCCAGACGGCACAATCATGTATTCCGACGAGTCCGCCTTGATCGGTCGGAAGTTCGGTTTCTCGGAGGACCGCATCGTTGCGTTTAACGGTCTCTCCAGTGTTAACGTTCCGGACCTTTCGCGACCCGAGAACGAGTACGAACGCAGCCTTCCCCCGCTGCGGGAGTTCTATATCCCGGTCATGAGGGACTCCGGCTCGGTCGCGGCGGTGTTCGAGGTGTATCACCTCGACGAACCGATCGAAACGACCGTCGGAAACATCCAGCGCCTGGTGTGGGTGAGTATTGCGGTCGGAATTGGACTGCTCACGATCTTCATCGCAACCCTCATCCTTGTTAACGGGCGGGCTGTCACACGGCGCCGCCAACTCGCCGAGAAGCTATTCGGCGACCTCGTCCGCTCTCAGGCTGAAGAGCGCACGAGGGTCATCGGGTCGCTTCACGACGATATCGGCCAGACCCTCTATCGTATCCATTACGGAATTGAAGACTTGCGGTCTCGAGTCGACGCTGACGATCCGGTGGCAGAGGAGTTGGCGCACATTGGTGCGCTGGTCAACGAGGTGGATAGCTCACTGCGGGCAGAACTGCGTTCCTTGCAATACGGCACGGGGGAAGAGCTAGCGCTGGGTCCCGCCCTGGATGAGCTCGCTGAGGTCACGGAGATGGAAACTGAACTTTCGGTGAGTGTGGAGGTTGCTAAGGACTGTGAGCTTTCGCCACCGACCCGTATTGCGCTGTACCGTGCGGCCCGCGAGGCAATGACGAATATTCGAAAACATTCATTTGCGACGAACGTCGAGATCCGTGTTCAAAGACATGGCGATCAGGTAAGGCTGCATGTTCTTGACGACGGTGTCGGCACAGTTGAAGACGAAGGTCTTGGTCTGACCACGACCCGTGAACGGCTTGAAGCCATCGGCGGCGGTCTCCGGGTTAAGACCGATCGAGCGGGTGGGACGAAATTTGTTGCATGGGTGCCAGCGGGTGAGCATGAGGGAGAGAGATGAAAGTCATCGTTGTTGATGACCATCGTATCGTTCGCGAGGGGATCTGTATGCTGCTTGGTCGCGAAGCCGACGTCGAATTGGTTGGTGAAGCCTCAAGCGGACAGGAACTGCTCACGCTTCTTGAGACAACCGACTGTGACGTCGTGCTGCTCGACGTGCGGATGCCCGACAAGAGCGGCCTCGAAGTGCTTGAGGAATTGCAGGAACGTAAGTTTCGCCCCCGCGTCATCGTTCTTTCGATGCACGACGATCCATCCTACGTAAGGCGGGCGATTGAGCTGGGAGCGTCTGGCTACCTACTGAAGTCGGTTGGAAAAGAAGAGCTTCTGCGAGCCCTCGGGGTTGTTGCCGCTGGAGGGTCGTATATCCAGGGTGAGATCACTGCGCCGCTTATCGCCCGAATGGTCGACCCGAGCAGCTCCGGCCCGATTGGAGCGTTGAGCCTCGCCGACATCGACATGCTCCAGATGCTGGCCGAGGGCCTCGACAATCGTGCGATAGCGCAACGGCTCGGTGTATCTGAGGCAGTCGTGAAGGCACATCTGCGCTCCATCTATTCGCACCTTGAAGTGAAGCGGCGGTCAGAGGCTGTGGCTGTCGCGCTTCGCCTCGGCGTGATCACATGAAAGGCGCTCAGTAGCAGTCGAACCTTGCACGCAGCATGTCGCAGAAACCATCGCCGGGTCCCTCCGGCCCTCATGTATGGACATCCACTAGCCCTCGCGCCACGCCCCGCATTGACACAGTCCAGACCGGGCCTTCGTTATGCCTCCCACCCGGGTGGCACCGACTCCTCGTCAACACCCGGTCGCAAATCCGCGATACGCACGAGTTGTGACCATTCCCGCCGTGCGTTCACGCTAGCGGCCCTTTCCTTGGATCACATGGCTACTGTTCACCGTTTCCTGGCGATACGCAAGAAGGGCCATTCGTCCTCGTGACCTTTTAGCCGTCACAGCATACGGTGACCGAGAGATGGTATATGCCCGCCGCGCAGTCGCGACGGCCTGAAACTGAGGAGGTCACCGTGAGACGCAGATGGTTACTCACCATCGCGGTCTTCGTGTTGGTAGCTGGAGCCTGTTCGAGCAGCGATCCGGGGGATACGACAACGATTGCCACTACAACAACGCAGACACCGACAACGATTGCCACTACAACAACGGAAACACCGTCGACGATTGCCACTACAACAACGGAAACACCGTCGACGACAACTACCGATGCACCTCCGCCGTCCGAAGTCGCGATGCGTTCGTTGGATGCTGTTGAGGCGGTGATCACGGTTGATGGTGATGTGTCGGATTGGGGTGAGGTTGTTGGCTTGGCTTTGACGTTGGAGCCGATTGTGGCTGATGCCGATGAGGCGATTGACAACAGGGAGGTCACCATCAAGATGGCGCATGACGATGAGAATATCTATGCGTTGTTCACGATCGACGATGACTACGACTGGGACGCTGATGATGTCCATCTTTCGGGGGCCGTTGCGCTGATGTTCCCTGTTGACACCGGTGGTCCGCATATGGGCGCCGATGACGAAGAGGGTGAGAACACGACCGGTATGGTCGATATCTGGCATTGGGAGACTGAGTGTGCGATTGGTGTTGAGTCCGGTGGTGTGGTGAATCCTTCCGGTGACGGTAAGGATCCGGGCAACGACGCCACGTGTAACTTTGATGATGAGTGGGCAACCGACGCTGAGACCCGAGAAGACGACAACGGTGCCGGTGCCGAGAACAGTCTGTCGGGTGTGTGGACACATTCGAATCCGGTTGACGACGGTCCAGGTGTTTGGTATTTCGAGATGTCTCGTCCGCTCGACACGGGTGATGTTCAGGATGCGGTGTTCACTGTTGGTGAATCGACTCTGCTCGCCCTCGCTTACTGGGACGCCGATTTTGGTCCTGACGGCTGGGATGACTCTACCCATGTCCAATCATCCAACCAGGGATGGATCCAAGTCAACCTCAAATAGAACCATGTCCATTTGCTCGACTGTCCGCGGGGCTTTCACCCCCACGGACAGGCGAGAGTGATTGAGTTCCCTGTCCCAAGATAGAGACCCAGCGCATGAGCAACAGATCCGAAACAGCCGACGATGCCTCGGCGTCTTCGAGCGGGGCTGCAATCTCGGAAGAGTTGGTTGACCGCAGAAGCGCTCTCAAGTACCTCGGCCTCGGACTTGCCGGAGCAGTTCCGTTGGCCGTGTCAGGCTGGCTCATGGACGGCCTCATCCGCGAAGTTGTCGCGGGGCCTGAACCCGGTTCACCTCCCACCGTGCGTGTCACGGAAAAGACCGAATCTGGGCGTGTGCGTCAGTGGACGATGATCATCGACCTAAAGAAGTGTGACGGTTGCCAAAGCCAAGGCACCCCTCCGCAGTGTACGACAGCGTGCATTGAAGGGCACTTCGCGCCGGATCCCATGGAATGGATCGAGGTCTACGAGGCCGAACTTTCAGGCGGCGGTACCCAGTTTATTCCAACGCCGTGCCAGCAATGCGAAAACCCGCCGTGCGTCAAGGTGTGTCCGGTCGGCGCCACTTTCTCTACACCGGAGGGCACTGTTCTTATCGACCAGGATCGTTGCATTGGCTGCCGCATCTGTATGGCCGCTTGTCCCTACGACCGGCGTTTTTTCAACTGGGGTACACCACCAGTTCCACCTGAAGCAGCCTTGGCGGACTACAACCCCGATCAGCAAACTCCCGCATCTCGCGGCACCGTCATGAAGTGCGATTTCTGTCCGGAGATGGTGAGAGGTGGAACACTCCCATTTTGTGTCCAAGCGTGTCCGAACGATGCAATCTGGTACGGCGACTTTGAAGAAGACATTGCTACAAACGGCCGCCAGATTGTCAAGGCGTCCCGCTTGATCTCCGAGAGGAACGGCTATCGCTTGCAAGAACACCTCGGTACACAACCTCGCGTGTACTACCTGCCGGGTCACGGGGAGGATGTCGGACGCGATCCTGCCGAAGAGGGAAGAATGCCGACGAAGTGGCCATGGATTGAGCGTGCTGAAGGAGCGGTCACATGGACACGATGAGCAACTGGCACGAACGCCTTGTCAGGAAGACCTTAAGGCCTACGCTGGTTACCACCTACCGATATTGGCTATGGGTGATTGTCCTCGGCGCTGTTATCGGCAACGGTGTGTTCCAGTACTCGAAGCAGTGGCGCCATGGTCTGTACGTCACGGACATGAGAGATCGGATTTCGTGGGGCCTGTATATAACGGCGTTTGTGTTCTTCATCGGAATCAGCCATGCGGGCACTCTGATTTCGGCGATATTGCGAGTGTCGAAAGCGACGTGGAGGGCGCCGATCACACGGATGGCAGAACTTATCACCGCCGTCGCGCTCGTGGTCGGCGCTGGGTTCGTACTTATCGACATGGGCCGCCCGGAAAGAATCTTCAATGTGTTTCGCTATGGACGCTGGCAGTCGCCGATCATGTGGGATGTCATGGCGATAACGACTTATCTAACAGCGAGCGTGATATATCTCTACTCTCCAATGATTCCTGATCTAGCACTGTACAGGGACCGCCTATCGGGCAGGGTCGGTGCGGTGCGTCGGTTCTTTTACGAAACCGTCGCCTTGAACTGGCGTGGACTACCGTCGCAGGTCAGACTGCTCGGTAAGGCGATCACAATCATGATGTTACTTATCATGCCCATTGCGGTATCGGTGCATACGGTGGTGTCGTGGATATTCTCGATGACGCTTCGTGTCGGCTGGAACACCAGTATCTTCGGAGTGTTGTTCGTTGCTGGAGCGATCTTCAGCGGTGTGGCGACGCTTATCCTCGTCATGGCAGTCCTGAGGCGTATCTATCACTGGGAAGAGTACCTCACTCCGAAGCACTTTCTCTATCTCGGATATATGCTTGCCGCGTTCGCTGCGTTCATGATCTATGTGAATATCAACGAGTACCTGACCGAGGGATTCAAGCTTGAAGAGACCGGCGAGTTTGCCTTTCGTCAACTGTTCGTTGAGGACTTCGCCCTGATGTTCTGGTTCTACATAATCGGCGGCCTGTTCGTGCCCATTGTGCTGATGCTGGTGCGCCAAACCCGCACAATTGCAGGGGTAGTTGTCGCTGCAATCTTCGTGGATATTGCGATGTTCCTTGAACGTTACTTCATTGTTGTAACGGGGCTTCGCGTCCCCCTCATGCCCTACGAACCCGCGAGTTACGGTCCCACGTTCGTTGAGTGGTCAATATTCGCGGCGGGCGTGGCGCTGTTTCTTCTTCTCTTTTCCATTGCGTTGAAGGTTCTCCCGATGTTCGCGATCTGGGAAATGACCGAAGAACGCAGACTCGCCGAAGAACGCAGACTCGCCGGCCCCCAAGAGTTTGCTCCAATGCCCGAGGTCGCTAACACAGGCGCCGCCGGATGGACGTCCGGGAGTCCTCCGGACGCGCAATCCTCGATCAATGGGGGTTCAAAATGAGTTGGCACCCATGGCAACGCACCACGAAGATGGCGTTCTCGGTCATTATTGTCGCGACCGTCCTTGGCATGTCCGGCCCTGCGGTCGCAGCAAGTATCGGCATCAGCGTCGGTGCTCCCGAGAGTGTTGTAGTTGGGCAAGATGTTGAGGTCAAGGCCGTTCTGTCGGACGACGGCACTCCAGTCGAAGGCGCCGAGATCGCACTCACTTACAAGACGACGTTTGCGGGCAAGTCTGCACGCGTTGAACTTGCCAGAGCAACTACAGACAAGACTGGTACCGCGGTGATGGTCTACCAGCAGCGGTCGGATTCCAACACTGAGATGCAGATCGTATATCTCGGTCCTGAGACCGCACCGGTGGAACCCTTCATGTTCACGATTACCGTTGAGGCAGAGGGAGTACAGCTTTATTCGTCAGAGTCCGGTGTCGAGATCCCGTTCATCAACGGAACGCTTGTAATCGTTGTCATTACCGGAGTGTGGTCGCTGATCGCCCTGTCGGCTGTGTACCTCGTCCGGGTCGGGAAAGCAGGTCAGCTTGTGGACGAACCGGCGCAGGAGAGCGGGTCGATGTGGATTAGCGTCCTGCTCGCGTCCGCTGCCATCTTTACCGCCATTGGCATGGTGATTGTGTTTATCAGGGCTCCAGTATCGAACACGGACCTGACGGATCCGGAGACTTTTGATCGCACCGAGATTGGGTACCTTGGAGAGATCATTCCATATGTTGGATTCGGACTCGGCGACAAGTCGGCCGCTCAAACGGGTGATCCCGTTGAAGACGGGAGAGTGTTGTCCTTTCAGTACGGGTGTGCCGCTTGTCACGCGCCTTCGGGTTTGGGCGCAGTGGTGGGACCTGCCCTCGTTGGCGAGATCGGATCGTTTTCGCGCTTCGTCGAGGATATTCGCGAGGGTCCTAAAGGTATGCCCGTCTACCGCGAATCGGTTCTATCCGAGGAGGACCTCCACAAGATCTACGACTTCTTAAGCCAAGGCCGGTAATACCAGCGTGTTACGGCACGGGCTGCGGTGGCCGGTTGGGATTGGGGTTTCGTGGTAGGTGCTGCGGGTTTTATACGGGGAGTAGTAGGCGTACGGTTGTGCCGGCACCGGGTTCGGAGATGACGAATGTTTCTCCTCCTGCGCGTTCGCAGCGTGTTTTGAGGTTGGCGAGGCCGTTTCCGGTTGTGGGGGATAACGGGTCGAAGCCCTGGCCGTTGTCGACGATTGTGAGCGTAAGCTCTTTGGGTGAGAGATCCACTGACACGTCTATCAGGTTGGCGAGTGCATGGCGCACGTCGTTGGTGACCGATTCGCGAATGAGGTGAAGCGCGTCATCAATGAGCCCGGATGGGACATCGGCGATCGATGGTCCCATGGTGACTGATGTTGTCACCCGGCTCGAGCTTGTTACTTCATCGACGAGACGGTTCACTTCAGCCCGGAAGTCGCGGCTTGATGACGTTGGTGGGTCGAGATCGAATATCATTCTGCGCAGCTCGTTTATGGTGTCATCGAGACGCTCGACGGACTCAGCTATTGAGTTCCGGATTTCGGGGCTGTTGATTCTTTGCGACGGTGCGTGGAGAGTTAAACCGACAGCGAATATTTCTTGGATTATTGAGTCGTGGACATCGCAGGCGATCCGCTCGCATCGGAGGATGGTTCGTTGGCCAACCTGAATAGCTCCGTAAGATCAGTATGCGACACTGCGGCCGCAGCCCCCCTGACGAGGTTGAAAAACTTTTCCTGACGGAGGACCTCCTGTGCCATGGGTACAGCATACCCGGCGTGTTCGTCAGCTGATTTGTTGGGGGTTTGTCCTAGGGGCATTTGGCCCTGTGGGATTTGGCAGCGCAGGGAGTAGCCTGAACCCATGACAGACAAACCGCCAGTACGGGTGCTACTTGTAGATGACCATGAGGTT
>JADFQA010000038.1 GCA_022562055.1 Acidobacteriota bacterium
AAAAAGGGTAGCTCACACGGTCGCCGGGGGGTGTTGCTTGGCCCCGTGGTTGGTTCTATCCCCCTGGGTGGGGGTGTGTTTGGGTGGGCTGGGACTGTTTTTCTCGGGTGGGCTGGGTAGTTCAAGTGCGGTCCTGCTTTGGTTGGGTTGGGGTGAGGGTGACGGTTTGCAGGGCGAGGAGGTGGGAGCAGCGGCGGGTTCTTGCCGGGCATGCGCACCACCAACATATCGTTCTCGACAAACGTCGGCGCGGGTTCGAGTCCCGACCCCGACCCCGGGATCTGGTGTGATGTCGTACATAATTTGCCACAGGTTCAGACCGATGTTCCTGATGGTTGCCGTAGGAGTCCCCGTTTTTTTCGGCGCGTCGACGCCTATACGATCATCATTCAGGCTTCCGAAAGCTCGACCCGTCGCTCGTGCCACTTCTGGCGATCTGATCGACGTGTGGGCGACGGCGGAAACACCAAAATCCCCGCGGGTATTCCGCCTGTAGCTTTGATCGATTCGATCACGAAGTCCTTCGCGATCGCACCGGCAGCAAATCCGGTTTCCGCGTTAACAGCGATATCCACATCGATCTCGCCAGTGCTGAGCACGCCGCCGACGGACGAATCGAACACAATATCGGTCTCGCATTTGAGCATCGCTGTTATCAACTCATCAGACAAAATCTCGAGTCTCTTCTCACTAGCGCGTCGACCCGTAGCATTCGTGACAAAGAATGTGAAACTGAACGTGTACGGCATCATCACTCCTTCCAGCATGTTCTGCTCACCAGCCAACGTCTGACTCGCTTGGCATAGTTAGCATTTGGTGTTAAATGTATCATCTTCCGGTGTTTATCGTCACATGGGCACTTCATCTTGAAGTAAGTGTGACCGCCGCCGCTGATGCGCCATTGTCGCTTTTCCGCGTCTTTCAGCAGCGCTTCAAGTTCCTTAAGACGATGCTTCGGTCTCGTCACAATACCCCACCGTGGCAGCCTCGGTCCGTGTTCTCAACATCGATCCTACACACTCTCACGCGACTATTGCTCGAAAATTGAGAACGCGCACCGGGCAGCTGGTCTCGGTAGGTCAGACAGATCACACCTGCCGCTTCCAGAACAGTGAGCTTCCCTGCCAACACCGTTGGTTTGACGCAGTCCGGTTGGAGATCACGATCATTTAGTCGTTTTCGTATGGAGGGAGGTCCAGATCGTCTTCGTATGGAGGGAGGTCCAGATGGTCAGCGAGCGCTTGGTTGATGTTGCGGAGGTCGGTTTTCCATTGGTTGATCTGGCCGGGTTCGGTGTCCGTGTGGATGAGGTTCTCGAGGCGCTCTCGTTCGTCTCGGAGTTTGCGGAACTCGTCGATTGACTGTTGGTCTGATATTGCCATGGTGTGTGTCCTGACCGATCAGAGTTGGGAGACGCTTGGTGTGCCGGGCTCTGCTTTTTTTTCGCGTTTCCAGAATAACAGGTAGGTGGTGTCTTTGAGTTTCTGCGAGACCGCACCGGCTAGACCCGCCCAGATCGACCGTCGGGCGTGTTCGGGTGCTCATTGGAGCCGGAACCGACCAAACACGGCGCAGAGATGGCCAGAGCGGCTCTGGTCGTGGGCCTGCGGAAGGAAGGGGGAAGCTCTCCCCTGGCGGGTCGAGAAGGCGTCGGGTGGTTACCTGGGTGCGCTTCGTAGTGTGTCATAGCGGGCTTTTGGGTAGAAGATTGGGTAGAAGATCGGGTGTGAGGCTGTCTGTCAGAGCGGAGCCGGAGGCTCAGAACCAGAGAATCCCCTGTATCTATTGGGGATTCTGGTGTCGGAGAGAAGACTCGAACTTCCATGGGCAAAAAGCCCACTAGGCCCTCAACCTAGCGCGTCTACCAATTCCGCCACTCCGACGTGCGAACCGGAAGTATACCGTTTCACGCACCCGTACCAAGTTGCATCACTCGTACAGGCGTACCAGCAGCTCGCACACACAAGCGGGCTTTTGCGAACCTTCCAGCTCGACCGTTACCTCTGTTTTTAGTTGGACGCCGGCTACAACCTCGGTCGCTGAAACGATCTTGGTTCGGAACCTGACCCTGCCACCAACTCGTACGGGCGTTATGAACCGAACCCGGTCGAGACCGTAGTTGATTGCCATCGCAACACCTGCCACCTGCGGCATGGGGGCATATTCTGCAACAAGAGACAACGTTAGAAAGCCGTGCGCGATCGTTCCTCCGAATGGACCCGCAGCCGCTCTTTCTGCGTCGACGTGAATCCACTGTTGGTCGTCGGTGGCATCAGCGAATTGTTGGATTCTCTCCTGTTCAATCACAACCCATTCGCTCACTCCGACCTCGGACCCAACCATCGGACTCAGTAGCTCCAGAAGCGCCACGATCTAGAAGACTTTCCTGACTTCAGGGAAGTGGCAAGACACCCAGTGGCCAGGAGAGAGTTCCGTCAGGACGGGCTCATCAACGTCGCACTTGCCCTTGACCGCGATGGGGCAGCGGGTGTTGAAACGGCAACCCGGCGGCGGGTTTGCTGGTGACGGTATGTCTCCCTCCAGCAGTATCCGCTCACGGTTTCTCTCAAGCACCGGGTCTGGAACAGGAACCGCCGATAGCAGGGCGTGCGTATACGGGTGCATCGGCTCTCTGTACAAGGTATCTCGCTCGGCGAACTCGACGATCTTTCCGAGGTACATCACCGCAACACGGTTCGAGATATGCCGAACTACAGACAGGTCGTGCGCAATGAAGAGATACGTGAGACCGAACTCGTCTTGGAGGTCTTGGAGCAGGTTCAGCACTTGTGCCTGGATTGACACATCGAGGGCGGACACGGGTTCATCAAGAACTAGGAACTTCGGGTTCAGCGCGAGCGCTCTGGCGATTCCAATACGCTGGCGCTGGCCACCGGAGAATTCGTGCGGGTACCGGTTGGTGTGTTCGGGGCTCAGCCCGACGACTGCAAGCAGCTCCTTGACTTTCGTCAGACGATCCCCGACGCTGCCTTCTCCATGGACGATGAGGGGTTCAGAGATGATGCTCGCAACTGTCATCCGGGGGTTTAGCGATGCGTATGGATCTTGAAACACGATTTGCACGTCCCGACGAAGTTGGCGCAACGTAGAGGCATCGGCTGCCGCGATATCGACGACCTCGGTGGTGCCGTCTGCAAGCTCGCGCCGGAAGTAGACCTGGCCTTCCGTCGGTTGGAGTAGGCGCAAAACACAACGGGCCGTTGTCGACTTTCCACATCCCGACTCTCCGACAAGACCGAGTGTCTCACCCTTTTTCACCTGAAAACTGATATCGGAAACTGCCTGCACGGCTCCCACTTGTTTCTTGAAGAAGATCCCGCGCTTAATCGGAAACTCCTTGACGAGATGGTTCACACGCAACAGCACGTCCTCAGGCATGTCGATGGGGTCTGCGGATGGGCCCGAACCGGTCGTGCTGCCCAGGGTCATCGAGCTGCCTCATCCGCACCGATAGCGGTGAGATCCAACTCTGCGGCGCGGTGGCAGGCAACCGTGTGGCCTGGAACGTTTGACTCACCGATCAGCGGCAGGCGCTGCCGGCACACGTCCATTGCAAAGTCACACCGCGGTGCAAACCGACAGCCGTCAGGAAGGTCTATGACCGATGGCGGCGCTCCACGAATCGAGTTGAGTCGATGCTGGTGGTCCTCGTCGAGCCGTGTCATGGAGCCAAGCAGTCCCCAGGAGTACGGGTGTTTCGGATCGTAGAAGATGTCCTCAGCCGAGCCCGACTCCACAATTGCACCAGCGTACATGACCTGGATCGTGTCGCAGAAACCGGCGACAACACCGAGGTCGTGGGTGATGAGCAACACCGCGGTTCCGCGGTCATCGGCCAACGCAAGCATGAGATCCATGATTTGGGCTTGCGTGGTTACATCAAGCGCCGTCGTTGGCTCGTCCGCAATGAGCAGCTCCGGATTGCACGACAAACCCATTGCGATCATCACTCGCTGACGCATGCCGCCCGAGAACTGGTGCGGGTAGTCCTGAAGCCGCTGCGACGCAAGTGGAATCTGGACGTCGGTCAGGGCTTGGCCCGCGATGTCTCTCGCCTCTGCCTTGGTCACGTCTTGATGCAACATGATTGTTTCAATGAGCTGTTGGCCAACCGTGTAGACCGGGTTTAGCGATGTCATCGGGTCCTGGAAAATCATCGCGATCCGACCACCCCTGACTTCGCGCATCTCATCCTCGGTCAACTCGAGCAGGCTGAGGCCATCGAACATCATCGTCCCTGTCACTATCTGGCCCGCAGGAGGTTCGATGAGTCGCATGATCGACATTGCAGTCACGGACTTCCCCGAACCAGATTCCCCTACGACACCGCGCCGCTCACCACGATTTAGCGTGAACGAGACACCGTCGACCGCCCGAACAACACCTTCTTCTGTGGAGAAATACGTTCGTAGATCGTCCACTTCCAAGAGAACATCGGGCACGGCGGTTACTTTCTCTCGATCGTCTGGGTTGGGTCGAGCGCGTCGCGGAGACCATCACCGATGAAGTTAACGGACAATACCGTCATGACGAGTGCCGACGCTGCCGCCACGAACTCCCACCAAAAACCTTTGGTTGCGACGCGGGCGCCTGCAGATGTCATGCCGCCCCATGTGGGAGTCGGAGGGCGCACGCCGAATCCGAGAAATGACAACGCAGCCTCGATGATGATCGCCGTTCCCACGATCAGCGTTGTTGACACAATGATTGGACTCATCGCATTCGGCAGAATGTGCCGAAAGATGATCCTGCGGTTGCTCGACCCGGCTGCCCGGGCCGCCTCGACAAACTCCTTCTCGCGCAACGACAAAAACTCCGCGCGCACAATCCGCGCAAGACCACCCCAAAGCAGCATGCCGAGAAGCAGCGCAATGACCCAAGCACCTTCTTTGAGGAACCCGGGAAGTACCGGGACCTGTGGCACGAGTGATCCGAACACGATCGCAACGGGGAGCAACGGCAGCCCGAGTATTACGTCGACTATCCGCATCAACACCTGATCGACGGCACCGGGATAGTACCCCGCGAGCGCCCCGACCACGGTCCCTAATATCGCAACCATCAGCCCGGTCGTCAGCCCTACGGTGAGCGACGCTCGACCACCGTGGATAACACGCGACAGCACGTCGCGCCCGATGTCGTCAGTACCAAACAATCTCTCCGCAGACGGCGCAGAGTGGACAAGCAGCAACCCGGTGTCGGGATCCCTGAGCTGTGTTGCGGGGTGCTCCAACAACTTTCCACAGTAAGCCTCGCGCTCACCGCAGGTGACCAGCGGCGCGGCAAATACGACGGCGAACAACAGACCGAGGAATACCACCGCTATGCGCGCCTGTCTGTGCCTTGCAAGTCGGGTGCGGAACAGGTCCCACTGCGATATCGGTTCGACCGACATTCCCTCGACGACATCAAGCGCAGCGGCGGAGTCGCCTCTGTCACTCATATCGGACCCGCGGATCAAGGACTCCGTACAAAATGTCGGCGACGATGTTCATCAACACAATTCCGGCGCCGATAACCATGACGATCGCCATGATCACCGGGTAGTCCACAGCATTGATCGCACCTATATAGAGCCGTCCGACACCTGGCCATCCGAAGATTGACTCGGTGATGATCGCTCCACCAATTATCCCCGCTATGTCAAGCGAGACTAGCGTCACAATTGGCAGCATTGCGTTGCGAAGCGCATGTTTGAGAACCACGGTGCGACGTGGCAAACCCTTGGCCTTTGCGGTCCGCAAGTAGTCGCTGTGCATCACCTCAAGCATCGCAGCCCGCTGAAATCTGGAGTATCCGGCAATCGAGATCAGCGCGATGGAGGTCGCAGGCAGCGCCAGATGTCGTGCTATATCGCCAAACTGAGCGAGACGCGAGAGGTTATCGTACCCGACTTCCGTCATACCGACGGTGAAAAATGGTTTAATCCCGGTCCACCGATCCACATAAAAAGCCAGCACCACCTGCAGACCGATTGCGATTATGAATATCGGTGTGGAAAACGCCAGGAACGACCCGAACGTCCCCACCTGATCGAAGAAGGAGTATTGCTTTATCGCCTGGAAGATCCCAAGCGGGATGCCGATGATGAGCGCAAGAGCCAACGCCGCGAACCCGAGACGGAACGTCGCACCCGCGGCACCAAAGACTGCATCCCAAACCGGACCATCACCGCGGAACGAGTTTCCCCAATCCATTGCAAAATCAACGCGGCTCCTGATAAACCAAAACAGGGAGAGCCACACCACGGTCACCGTGGCTGCGCGAGTCGGACGCCACCACGTTGCTTTCACCTTGGCGGCGAACATGCCTGCGGACACTGCAATGCCCGATCCGAGCGCGACCCACGGTGCAACTCCGCTGACCACGAACCGTTCAGGTGTGACAAAACCTGAGAGCCACTTGAAGTATTGCTGGTAGATCGGTAGGTCGAGGCCGTACCTCTCGGTGAGTTTTACGATGACGTTCGCCATCCGCGGGTTCAACTTGAGGCGATCCAGCGGGGAGCCACCGCCAAACTGGACGAGCAGGAAGACAATGACACTGAGGACCAGCAAAGTCAGTGCTCCATACACGAGACGTCTGACAATGTACGCCAACAAGCAGGGCCTCCGAACCGCTCGACTCTGCGAGCGAGTATACCGCCCTGTCTCAGGACTTGCGCAACATTGCCTCCGCAGGACCTACCGACAAAAGAGAAGGGGCCCGCAGTTGCGGGCCCCTTCTGGTTGTGCGTAAAGAGTCGGACTAGATATCGACTCTGTACCACTGTTCGATATTCCAGGTGTGACCCGCCTGAGTCGGGTTGTGCTTAAAGCCACCCACCTCATCGGCCCACACAGCAGCCGTCACAAGGCGCTGGTACAGAGGAATGATCACTACCTCGTCGGCAAGGATCTGCTCAACTTCTGCAAGCAGCGGGATGAGGACGTCCTCGTCGACAGACTCGTTCAACAAGATGCGGATTTCCGCAACGCGGGCCGTGGCTTCGTTGATAACTGACGACCCCGGTGTGCCCCAGTTGTAGAAGTTAGAACCTTCTGGTGGTGGAGCGGAAGGATCGAAAACATCGATGATGTCGATCAGACCGGACAAGCCCGGCGAACCGACCCATGCCCATTCACCAAGGTCCCATTTTCCGTTGTCGAGCGTCTCACCAAAGAAGATCTGTGACTCTTCTAGGTCGTTTGTGTACTCAACACCAACATCGGCGAACATCGTGGCGAACAGCTCAGAGAGCTTGACACGAGCATCGTTGTTCGACGTGGTCGTGAAGACGGTAGTAATAGTGTCCTTGCTGAGCTCAGCCTTGGCTGCCTCGAAGAACTCCCTCGCCTTATCTGGGTTGTAGTCGTACTGCGCCCATGATCCTTGCGAGAGGGTCGGGCTGAACGCCTCAACAAACGAATCGAGTGGCTCGACCTGACCGGCAAGGATCTCGTCCACAATGAGGTTCTTGTCGATCGTGTGGGCTACACCCTTACGATAGTTGAGACTCTCGTTGGACGACGTTGGGTTGCGGTCGAGTCGCGCCGGACCGAATTGGAAGTTCAAGTGCTCCCACACCGGGCCACTGAGAACCTCGACGCGAGCGCCTTCGGACTCAAGCTCTTGCAGGGCCTCGATGGTCTCGGACGCCGGTGGCGGCGCGATGACGTCAAGCTCGCGAGCTTTGAAAGCATTGATGATCGACTCGGTCTCTGGGATGAACCGGAAGACAACGCTGTCCAGATACGGCAACTCGTCGCCGTTCTCAGCCGTCTTCCAGTAGTTGTCATTGCGGACAACCTCGATGAACTCGCCCTTCTGCCAGTCGTTGAACACGAACGGACCGGCGGACACCCACATGGTGTCGTTCCAGTCGTTGAGGAAGTCAGAACCCTCCACGTCATGTTTCGGAATAAGGACGCCGAACAGGAGTTCGAACAACACCGTTGGCGCGGCGAGCGTGTAGGAGAACGTCTTGTCGCCGACCTCTGTCGCGACGATGTCCTCATACGATGTCGTGTCGACTGCATTGTCTGGATCCAGGATGATATCCAGCGTGAATTGGAAGTCTTCGCCCGAGATCGGCACACCGTCAGACCACACTGCCTCGTCGAGGATGTTGTAGGTCACGGTCATCGTGCCGTCATCGTTGATGACAACTCCGCCGTTTGGCTGGGTCGGTAGCTCCGTCACGAGCTCTGGGATGAGCGCGAGGGTGAAGCCGTCGATCTCTTGAACGCCGGCGTGATATGCCTGGCCGATGATCGCCACAATAAAGTTGTCGCCACCAGGAACGAATGGGTTCAGGGTTGGTGGTTCTTGGTCGTCGGCTACGACGACGGTGCCACCGTACGCTGGGCCTGTCATGACCTCGGCGGTTGCCGTCGTGACCTCGGCGGTTGTCGTTGTCGTCGCCGGCGGTGCGGTCGTGGTTGTTGCTGCTGGGCCCGCTGTCGTTGTTGTATCGTCGGTCGTTCCGCCACATGCTGCTGCGATGAGAGCAAAAGCGAGAACTGTCGAGAACCATGCGATCTTGCGGCTACGCCACAATCGATTCAAGGTTTGCCTCCTTAGTTGTCCGTGTCGATATCCGAAACGTCAATCGAGTAGCAACCTACCCGCGGCCTAACCACGTCAGCCACAATGTGGTGGCAGCGAAGAAGGCCGCGGTGAATACGGTGATTCGATCGAGGTTTTTCTCAACCACGGTCGCACCACCCGAGCTTCCCCCCATACCGCCGCCAAACATGTCGGACATGCCTCCGCCACGACCCGCATGGAGCAGGACAAGGAAGATAAGCAGGAGCGACACCAGAAGGTGGATGACTACAACGATTTGTTCCACGTTTCAGGAACCCTTTCTCATGCGCGATCCGTGCGTGTTGCGTGGACCCGCGGTGAGGAAGTATCGCTGCACTGATAGTCGAGGTCAAGTCGCCAACAATGCAACTTATCCCGCCGCTAGTGCAGGTTATGTTCCTTGGCGGGCCTGCGCCTCGACCGCTGCCGCCGCCTCCGCAGCAGCTTGCGCGTCGCCGAGGTAGTGCGAGGTCGCCCGTTGCAACGACTCATCCAACTCATACACCAGCGGGATGCCGGTTGGGATGTTGAGAGAAGCTATGTCTTCGTCGGAAATTCGGTCGAGATGTTTCACAAGCGCACGCAGGCTGTTGCCGTGGGCGACAACAACAACGGGCCCCCCTCGGCGCAGGTCCGGGACGATCGAGTCGTACCAATAGGGCATCATGCGATCAACAACATCCGCAAGACACTCGGTTGCGGGCACGAGATCTGGAGGCATCCAGTTATAGCGATCATCGTTGAGTGGGTGTCGGGGATCGGTGCGGTCGAGCGGTGGCGGTCGGGTCGCGTACGACCGCCGCCAGAGATGAACCTGTTCCTCGCCGTGCCTTTTCAGCGTCTCCGCCTTGTTGAGTCCCTGCAGATCACCGTAGTGTCGCTCATTGAGTCGCCAGGTCTTGTGAACCGGGATCCAGTGCAGATCCATCTCGCCGAGAGCGACATGGAGGGTGTCCGTTGCACGGCGAAGCACAGAGGTGTGGGCAACCTCAAATACAAGTCCTGCGTCGGCCATGAGCTGGCCCGCTGCGCGGGCCTCCGCAAAACCCTTCTCAGTAAGCTCAACGTCGGTCCAGCCTGTGAAGACGTTCTCAAGATTCCACACGCTTTGGCCGTGGCGCAGTAGGACGAGCGTTGTCATGTGACTCCTACTCGGGCGACTCGCAAACCGTAGCCCGCCTTGATCGGTGCAGAGAAACGAAACGACGAAGCCGGGAGCTGTTGGGCCTGCAGAGTCACACCCAGTACCGGACTATCGACGCAAATACATCCGGGTCAAGCGACGCCCCACCAACGAGGGCGCCGTCGATGTCCTTTTTTGCCATCAGCCCGGCTATGTTGCCGGGTTTAACCGATCCTCCATAGATGATGCGGGTGTGGTCACCAGCGTCCCCGAACGCATCGACGATGGTCTCGCGTATAAACGTCGCGACGGTCCCAGCATCGTCGGCACTGGCCGTCCTGCCGGTCCCGATCGCCCATATCGGCTCGTAGGCGATGACAAGTTTGGCTGCGTCATCCACGGTTAGCCCCTTCATGCCTGCGTCGATCTGTGACGCCACTCTGTCTTTGGTCTCGCCTGCTTCGTGTTCTTGCGCAGTCTCGCCGACACACATGATCGGTGTCATCCCCGCCCCAAGCACTGCCCGGACCTTCATATTGACCTCAACGTCGGTCTCGCCGAAGATCTGACGCCGTTCGGAGTGACCGGCCAACACGTATCGAACACGTAGCTTCTTCAGCATTGCCGGTGCAATCTCCCCAGTGTATGCACCAGAGTCCTCCCAGTGGCAGTTCTGGGCGCCCAGGTCGATCATGAGCCGGTCAGCCTCAATCACTGTCTGAGTTGATCTGAGCGCGGTAAAGGCTGGAATGATCACTACGTCGACCCGATCGTGATCTGCAACGTTGAGACGAAGGCTCAGTTTCTGGACCATCTGGATCGCTTCGAGATGCGTTGCATGCATCTTCCAGTTTCCCGCAATGAGGTTCTTACGCATGTGTACTCCATCTCTCTAGTACCGCAACACCCGGTAAGACCTCTCCTTCGAGAAACTTTAGGCCCGCTCCGCCACCGCTCGACACATGAGAAATGTCGCGATCAATCTCGAACATGCGTAGGGCCGCAACCGAATCGCCGCCGCCAACAACAGTAAACCCATTGCTAGATGCGTACGCGACCGCGTTGGCGATCCCCGCCGTCCCCGAACGGAATGCTTCCCACTCGAACACGCCCATGGGCCCGTTCCAAAAGACGCGCGCCGCAGCGGCAATCACATCGGCGAACTCCTGTGTCGCTCGTGGACCGATGTCGAGACCCATTCCTGTTGAAGGGATTGCCGTACCGGCGGTGACATGATGCGCGGCGTCTGGTGCAAAGGACTCTGCAACAACCACGTCCGCAGGCAGCAGGATCTTGGCCCCGTGTTCACCTTTGAGGAGCACTTTGACCTCGTCGATCATGGAGTCCTCGACGAGCGACCTCCCGATTTCGTAACCCGCGGCGGCGAGAAGCGTGAAACACATCCCCCCACCAACAAGCATCATGTCGACCTTGGGAAGGAGTCGTTTCATCACCGCGAGTTTGTCCGAGACCTTCGCCCCACCGAGCACCACGACATACGGGCGATCAGGGCTATCAAGCAGCACGTCGAATGCGTCAATCTCTGAGCGCAAAAGCACTCCCGCAGCCGACGGGATTCGAGACGCCACACCAACATTCGATGCGTGAGAACGGTGAGCAGTACCAAAGGCGTCGTTCACAAACAAGTCCGCCAGACCCGCCATCTGGTCGGCAAACTCGGGGTCGTTGCGCACTTCGCCTTCGTCGAATCGAGTGTTCTCAAGAACCACCACGGTTTCTCGCTCGGCGCGGTCGATAGATTCTTTGACCGCGTCACCGACTGTCTCGGAGAGCGAAAGGATGGGAAAATCGCCGATCTCGCCAAGCCGGTGGGCAACGGGCGCCATGCGCAGCAACTCGTCGACCCCGTCGGGGCGGCCCAAATGGCTGCACACAACAACCTGCGCGCCGCGCGAACGCAACATTTCAATAGTCGGAACGCTCGCAGCAATCCGGAAGTCGTCAGACACTACGCCCCGGCTCATCGGCACATTGAGGTCGGCACGGACGAGGACAGTCTTGTCGGCAACCTCTAGCGAATCGATCGTGGGGATTGTCACGAGCTACCTCAGCCAAGCAACCGGACGAGATCAACGATACGGCTCGAGTAGCCCCACTCGTTGTCGTACCAACCAAATACCTTGATCATCTTGTCGCTGACCATCGTGAACGGAGCATCAAAGATCGTCGAGGCCGGGTCTCCAACGATGTCCGAAGACACAATCGGATCGGTCGAATAGCGAATGACGCCCGCAAGCGCGCCATCGGCTGCAGCCTTGAACGCTTCGTTCACGGCTGCGACGGATACATCGCTCTCGACGGTAACAACAAGGTCCGTGATCGATCCGTCGGCAACCGGGACACGCAACGCCTTCGCCTCGAATCTTCCCGCAAGCTCAGGCAACACTTTCCCAATCGCGGCCGCAGCGCCAGTCGATGTTGGAATGATGTTGGCGGCCGCAGCACGGCCTCGTCTCGGATCAGGGTGCGGAAGATCGAGAATCTTTTGGTCGTTGGTGTACGCGTGCACAGTTGTGAACATCCCCTGCACGATCGTGAACTGTTCGTGGAGCACCTTGACCATCGGCGCAACACAGTTCGTTGTGCACGACGCGTTAGAAATGATCTTGTGAACATCGGGGTCGAGTCCGCCATCGTTGACACCGACGACCACGGTGTAGTCAGGGTCGCTAACGGGTGCGGACACGATGACGTGGTTTGCGCCAGCTGTGCGATGGCGTGACGCTTGCTCGTTCGTACGAAACACGCCGGTCGACTCAATAACGACATCAACACCAAGATCGGCCCACGGAAGGTTTTCCGGTTCGCGCTCTGCAAACACCTTGAACGTGTCGCCATCGACTTCAAGGCCGTCGTCGATCACCGCAACCTTCCCGTCATACCGGCCGTGAACCGTGTCGTACTGCAAAAGGTACGCAAGGGTATTTGCGTCGGTGAGATCGTTGATTGCGACGATATCGATGTCGGCGCCGGTCTTCTTGACTGCTCGGAAGAAGTTTCTCCCGATTCGGCCAAACCCGTTGATCGCTACTTTCATGACACCCCTTCGTGTGTTCGTGGTTACAGATATGTGACAAGTTCGCCTAACGCGTTACAAAGCTTGACCGCGTCGTGCTGCGGCCACACCGTTTTCGGGTCGACGATGTCGGCAAGGACCACATGCACCCCAAAAGTTTCGAGGATCTCAACCTCAACCTGAAGCGGTTGTTGTGGCAAAGGTACCTCCACTAAAGCGTTGTGGGCGACGATAGCATTTGGAGAACGGATGCCACCCACACGGATCAATACGCTCAGATGGTCTGCAGCGTCCATTCCAAGGGTTTCTCCCGCCTGCGTGTAGAGATTCGCGACATAGATGAGCGAGGCCTTCGAATCGTTCACCGCGTCCGCAATTCCAGGCACAACAAGGGTTGCAATTGTCGACGTAAAGAGACTGCCGGGACCCAGCACGATTTGGTCGGCGCCGGCAATGGCAGACAGTGCGCGGGGATTTGCCACTGCCCCAGGTGTTACTTCGATCGAATCGAAGGGACCGTGCGTTCGGGTGATTTCCGCTTGCCCCGATATCGTTTGCTCCCCTTTCGCAGCCGTGAGTTGCAACCGGCCGCGACACACCGGGATCACCTCGCCGGCAGCACCGAGCAACCGCTCGGCGGCGCGCAAGGCAGCTTCGAAGTCTCCTTCGATGTCCGCGAGCGACGCAAGCAGCAGGTTCCCAAGCGAGTGGCCACCTACGTCGCTTGCATTGAATCTGTATTCGAAGAGTCGCCGCCACACGGTCTCGTCAGGGCTCATTGCAATGAGACACTTTCGGATGTCCCCCGGCGGTGGAATGTTGAGCGCCGGAGCAAGCCTCCCCGACGAACCCCCGTCGTCAGCAACCGTGACAATCGCAGACAGAGTTCCGGCGTATCCGACGGCGCTACGCAACACTTGGGCCAGCCCGTGGCCGCCACCGATGGCCACCACCCTCGGCCGCGACGGATCGGTGTCTAGAACCGCAAGCAGCGTTTGGGCATCCGCACTCAGCTCCCTCATGACGCGCTCCGAGGGGCATCTCGGTGGCGAACTGTTACGGCGATGTCGGTGGAGTTGAGATGGTTTGCGATCGCTTCGACCATTGCTACCGAACGATGTTTTCCACCGGTGCAGCCGACACCAATGGTGAGATACAGCTTCCCCTCTTCTTCGTATCTGGGGATCAAGAAATCGAGCATGTCGCTGGCCATTGTCAAGAATCTGCGCGCATCCTCGTTGGCGAACACGTAGTCGGCGACCGAAGAATCCAAGCCAGTGAGATCGCGCAGTCCTTCTATCCAATGTGGGTTTGGCAGAAAACGCACGTCGAACAAAACGTCGACGACGCTGGGATTGCCGCGTTTGAAACCAAAGGAAACGAGTTCGATTTGAAGACGCTGGGTGGGTGTGTACTCGTCAAAAGAGGCGTCGACCTGCCTGCGCAGCTCGTGGACGTTGAGATCTGAGGTGTCGATCACGATGTCTGCAATGTTACGAATCGGCGCAAGCAATTCTCGCTCGGCGCGAATCTTGTCCGATAGTGTTCCAGCCTGAACCGGGTGCCTGCGCCGGGTCTCCTCGAATCGGCGGATCAGCACAACGTCGGTCGCATCGATGAACAGGACGGTGACACGGATCCCCGAGCCGCGCAATGTGTTGACGGCGGCATCCAGATCCGCCGGAGTCAGTCCACCGCGGGAGTCAACGACGATGGCAATGCGGGCACGATCGGAGTCCGGGCCGCCGACGCTGTCGACCACCGCAGGCACCAGCGCCGCGGGAAGGTTGTCAACGACAAAAAAACCGGAGTCTTCTAGCGCGTTTGCAGCCTGGCTGCGGCCGGCGCCCGATAGTCCGGTAAGGATGATGACGTGTTGATGCTCCATGTCGTCCCTAGGAAGGCCAGTCGCAGTGTTGTCGAACTTCATCGTTGTGGCAATACGCGGCGCGACCGCGCCGGTGACGTGTGGAGTTGGTTGTACAACTCCTTCGCTACCGATGCCGGGACCACCTCGGCGAGCTGGCCCTCTGTGGCTTCCCGCATTCTCTTCAGCGACCCGAACCGCCGCAAAAGGTCTTTGCGACGTTTTGCTCCAATACCCGGGACACCGTCGAGCGTGGATTCGACCATGCCCTTGCCGCGAAGAGTCCGGTGATACGAAATCGCAAACCGATGGGCCTCGTCGCGCACCCGCTGCAGCAGATACAGCGCCTCATCGCCTCTCGGGATTTGCAACGGTTCTGACATATTGGGGAAGTAGACCTCCTCAAGACGTTTGGCCAGACCGACAACCGGTATTGCGAGATCGAACTCGGCGAGGACTTTTACCGCCCGAGAGAGCTGGCCCGGTCCCCCATCGACGACTATCAGCGTTGGTGGATACGCAAACTTAGAATCCTCGGTGATGCCCGCCTTGCGCTCGGCGATGTACGCGGCAAAACGCCGCCGCAGAACCTCCTCCATAGCAGCGAAGTCGTCCTGCCCCTCGACCGTCTTGATCTTAAAGCGGCGATATTGATTCTTTTTTGGGAGCGCGTCTTCGAACACGACCATGGACGCGACAGTGAACGCACCCTGGATGGTCGATATGTCGTAACACTCGATCCGCAACGGCGCCTCCGCCAACCCAAGGTGTTCCTGGAGGCTGCTGATTGCTTTTGCGCGCGCGTTATGGTCGCTGCTCCTTTTGAGGCGGTGACGCGAAAACTCTTCGCGCGCATTTGCAAAACCGGTCTCCATGAGATGGCGCTTGGCACCGCGCTTTGGGACGCGAAGGCGCACCGGACGGCCACGCTCTTGTGACAGCCACTTCACCCAAAGACCCATGTTGTCAGGCTCGATCGGCACCAATACTTCAGCGGGTGGCGGCTCGTCGGCGTATACGCGCTCAAGCAAAACACCGATCATTTCAGCATCGGTGACGTCCTCAACCTTGTCGAGTATGACCCGCTTTCGTCCCCGGATTCTGCCAAGGCGGACATGGAGTACGACCACGCTCGCCTCGAGGTCATCCTGGTCGATAGCGATGACGTCAAACGTCTCCTTGCGCTGGGTCACGAGCTGCTGTTTGGCGAGCACTCGCTCGACTGCAACCCGTTGGTCGCGGAGCCGCCCGGCGCGTTCGTAGTCTTGGGAGGACGACGCTTCTTCCATTTGAACCGTGAGGGTGTCGAGCAGCTCGTCGTCGTGGCCTTGCAAAAACCGGGCCATGCCTTCGACGAATCCCTCGTATCGCTCAGCGGTAACGGCGCCCACGCACGGACCCGAGCACCGGTCTATGTGGAACAGCAGACACGGCGATCCGAGGGATTCGTGGTTTGCAAACTTGGAGTCTTTGCAGGTCCGAACGGGAAAAGTCCGCAGCAGCAGGTCGAGCGTTCCGCGGATTGCATATGCGTGCGCATAGGGGCCAAAATACTGGACATCCTTGCGCCGACGCCCCCGCATGACCTGAGCGCGTGGCCACTCGTCACCGCGAGTCAGTGCAAGATAGGGAAACGACTTGTCGTCGACCAGCCGAATGTTGAAGCGGGGGCGATGCTCCTTGATGAGCGCATACTCGAGCATGAGTGCCTCGACCTCGGTGCCGGTGACGATCCATTCCACCTCCGCTGCGGCCGTGACCATGGCACGTGTTCGCGGTTGCAACTCGGCCGCGAAGTAGTTGGCGAGTCGATGTCTGAGCACCTTAGCTTTGCCGACGTACAGCACCTGGTCATGCCCATCGCGGAATATGTACGCGCCGGGCGAGTCCGGTATCGAAGAAGGGGGTGGACGCGTGAGCATGTTTCAATGGTAGAGAGCCATACCGTCTGTTTTGCCACCGTGCCGGGCGGGCCGGTGAAGGCCTTGACCGGTCCGAGCGAGCCTTACTTCAGGCTATCGAACGAAAACGGGCAGCCTCAAACATGGTGTCGACGACGTTCCTGTCGCCTATGTCGATCACCCCGCGGTTGCGGAGCTCCTCTAGGTCGGACGGCAACATCCATTCCGGGACTACAGCGTAGATTTCAAGTTCAGGGGCAGCCGTTGCAATAGCACCCCGAGATGGCGCTTCGACAAGGCTCCACACCCGACCGTTGCCGTACTCATATGCAACAAGATGTTCATATGCAACAAGATGTTCCTGCATGGTGTCTCCCTGGACGATTCCAAGAACCATCGGCACATTCCGCTGGCGGCTTTAATGTGGTCTGACCCATCGACGGGCGCACACGAAACTCATCGTCGCTGCCACGAGTATCCAACAAGCCGTGGAAAGTGTTGCTGACCACGCATTGTTTCATCGCGCTTCATAGCCCGTTCGCTGGCACCGCGTTCGACCATTGCCGTAAGCGACCATCCCGTCGCAGCAGCCGCGGTGAGCACATCTGCAAGGGACCGATGATGGAACACCATCACACCGTCGCCGGCGGGCTCAGAAGAACGCGATCTCTCGAAGTACGGTCCCCACCGCCACAGATACTCACCGTCGCTCGTGTCGAAGATTGGACCCGCTCCGGGCGCCGTATAGGCCGGGTGGTTGGAGACCACCACAAGCCAACCGCTGGGTGCAACGACTCGGGCTGTCTCTTCGAAGAAACGACCGAGATCTTCAATATGCTCGAGAACCATCACCGCATATGCTCCTGCGACGGCGGCATCACGAACCCATGCAAGCTCGGGAAGGTAGGAGCGGACCACCGGGTTGTTTTGCCTTGCAGTTGTCAGCAGGGTCACAGATCCATCAACACCGACGATGGTCCCAGACAACGCTCGGGCCACCTGCCCTTCGCCGCATCCGAGGTCCAACACAACTCCCTCGTTCGTCGGCCCCGCCAGATCGCACAGCAGCGGAGTGATGTCCTCCCGATACACCGGATCTGCATCGATTTCTTGCTGCCACCATTGCGCAAGCGATTCCCACGCTGTCACTGTGGCGCCACCAAAACGTCGGCACTCACCGGTTCCTTAGCGGTCCATCGGCGTCGGCCCCGTATCGCAACAGCGCCGATCGTGATCGCGATCGGAAAGCCTGGACTCCAACCGAGCGACGCCTGCAGCGTGATCAGCGACCCTGCGGCGACGAGAGCGCCCAATGCAACAACGATCTTTGACCATGGCCACGACGACCGCTCGACCACAACCGCGACTGTGATCATGGTGACCGCAACTTCATGGGACATCGCGTGCGGCGAACCGAGAACGAACACGACAGCCAACAACGCAAATAGGGTCGAGTATTCGTCATCCCCGCGCCAAAGTTGGACCATCCCAAGCCACAGAACGCCGGCGAGACCGATTGCCAAAAGCACGAGTGGGCCGCGCTCGGATCCACTCAGGTTTTGCGCGAACCCGAGTATCGAACTCGCCGAGAATCCGTTCCTCACCGCATCCGCGCTTCCAAACTGGGCCGCCTGGCGGAGCCACTCAGAAAGCCAACCCCAGCCATAGACGACACCGTTCATTAGCCAGAACACCGCGGCGCCCGCCAATGAGCCAACAACAAGCCGCCCTCGTTTCGCGAGCACCCAGACAGCAAGAAGGGGCACCCCGAACGTTGGTTTGTAGAGCAGTACGCTGCCAAGAACACCGGCGGCGATGTCTTGATCCGCTTCGAGAAGTCGCCAGACGCCCACGAGAATGAGGACGGTCACCGCGGTGTTGGTACCCCCGACGATGACACGGGTCGTTGGCGGAAACAACAGCGATACCGCAACGGCTAACGACCAGTTTCGCAGCAACAGCCGGGGCAACAGCGGCCTCGCCAGCCAAGCTGCTACCAGCCACGCTGCCAGCATGAGCACTGTGTAAACAATTGCAGCGGTTACGAACGGCAGCGTTGCAAGCGGTCCGAATGTGGTAGCCACGATCGGCGGATAGGCAAAATACCAATACACACCGTCGCTCACATTTGTTAGCGGCTGTTGCGCGGCCCTTTGGGTTGCAGTGTCGTACAGCACCGAGTAGTCACCCGCGTTAGCGATCAGACCGGCACCGTAGAACGCCGCAAAATCACCCCCTGGAGGACGGACCCCAGGTGATGGAACTGTCATTCTTGCGGGGATGGACAAGAGCCAGATCACTACAACGACAAGCATGACCTTGCCGAAGATCGAGACCCGTCGCTCACCCATGGGCGACCAAATCTGCGACGGGTTCCTCAGATTTCTCAATCCACCCCGGAAGTTCGTGCAATACCGCGGCGCCGATAACCAACGACACCAAGAACATCGGCGCCCACCCGAGCGACACCGCCGCCAACCCCAGCCATGAAACAACACTCAGCCCGATCAGCCAGGGTGCGACGTCTCTTGTAGCGCGCTGAACTAGCACGGCCACCGGCAACATCAGAACCGCGGTCTCGTGGGACATTGCGTGTGCACTGCCCCAGATTGACGCCACGGTGAGCACCGCCATCAGGGTCGCCAAATCAGTGCTTTTGTTGGACCAGACCCATGCCGTGCCCAGCCACACAGCAACGAGTACTACACCGGCCAGCACCGTGTACCACACCCATTGGACATTCGAAATGTTCTGTGCGAAACCCAGGATCGAACTCGCGCTTGGACCGTTTATCAACGCGTCCTTACGGCCGAACGCCTCCGCCTGAGACCACCAGGGGACAACCCACCCCAAACCGGCCAGCACCGCATTCGCCCCGTAGAATACGGCAGCACCGCCCGCACCACCCGTGACTGCCCGCCAGCGACGGGAAACGACGAGCACTGCAAGCACCGGCAATCCAAAAGTCGGTTTGAACAACAACAGCGAGGCTACAACCCCCGCGGCTAGATCCCTGTCTGACTCCAAGAGCCGCCACACAACGACCAGTAGTAGCAGCGTGAAAGCGGTGTTTGACCCTCCTGCCACCACTTGGCGCATAGGCCAGAAGGAGAGCGCCGCGAGGAAGGCCCATTGCGGATGTTCGTCGATTCTTGGCAGCAGCGATCTCCCGATGGCCACCGCCCCTACGAGCGATCCCAGCATGAAGAGCAGGTGCAGCGTGAGAGCCGGCACGTATGAGACGCGAGCGAGGAACCCATACCCCCATGCGACAACCGGTGGATAGCTGAAGTAGAGGAACTTGCCCGGCACCACCCGGGTCGAATCTTGCTGCGCCTTGGCCTGCACGGCCTCGGAGTACAGGTTGTCGTAGTCACCTTGGTTGGCAAGCACACCTGCGCCGTAAAAAGCCGCGAAATCCCCACCGAGACCTTCACTGCTACGCGAGGTGAGGGCCGGTGCAAACGGCGACAGCACCACCGAAAGCAACAGCGCCGCCAACGCGGCACGCGCATATGCTCGTTTTCGCCAGTCCGTCCAGAATGCGACCAATGCTGATTTTCCTGCGTTCACCTGCCGGGTCCTTCCGTCGTGCGCCACGGAGGACTTCTCGAGCGTCACACTAGAAGGTCGGAGCACCGGCCCATGATCTTTAGGCCTCACCGGTAACGAAACCCGACGTTCTAACGCGACAGCTTCTCGCCAAGAAAGCGGCCGGTGTGCGAAGCCTGAACCGTTGCAACGTGCTCTGGAGTCCCCTCTGCAACGATCATCCCGCCGCCTTCGCCACCCTCGGGCCCGAGATCGATGATCCAATCAGCACATTTGATGACATCAAGGTTGTGTTCGATCACAATGACGGAGTTTCCCGAATCGACAAGTCGTTGCAGCACCGCAAGCAGCTTACGAATGTCCTCGAAGTGCAGGCCTGTGGTCGGCTCGTCGAGGATGTACACGGTCTTCCCGGTCGCCCGCTTTCCGAGTTCGGAGGAGAGTTTCACGCGCTGCGCCTCTCCGCCCGACAACGTGGTCGCCGGTTGCCCGAGTCGAACGTACCCAAGACCGACATCGAATAGCGTCTGCACAATGCGATTGATTCGGGGTTGGTGTTCGAAAAATGTGAGTGCATCCTCGATGGACAGATTCAACACGTCGCTTATTGAATGGCCCTTGAACTTCACTTCAAGCGTGTCCCTGTTGTAACGCAGCCCGTTGCAGGTATCACAAGGCACGTACACATCCGGTAAGAAATGCATCTCAATGCGTAGCGTGCCATCGCCTTTGCAGACCTCGCAACGACCGCCGGAGACATTGAAGCTAAACCGACCCGGCTTGTACCCGCGCGCACGTGCGTCAGGCGTGGCCGCAAAGAGTTCGCGGATGCGGTCGAACATTTTTGTGTAGGTCGCTGGGTTCGATCGCGGCGTCCGCCCGATTGGTGATTGATCGATGTTGATTACCTTGTCAAGAAGCTCCATGCCCTCAATGCTGTGGTGCCTACCTGGAAGGGCGCGTGCGGCGTGGAGTTCTGCGTGCAGCGCCCTCGACAGAGTCTGTTGGATCAGACTCGACTTGCCAGATCCCGATACCCCGGTGACGACAACGAACATTCCCAGAGGAATGTGGACGTCGATGTCCTGGAGGTTGTTCTCCGCTGCTTTGCGAATGACGAGTTCGCGTCCGTCACTCACGCGCCGCACGCCTGGAATCGGGATCGAGAGTTTTCCGGCAAGGTACTGACCGGTAATCGACTCAGCGCAAGCCATGAGCTGCTCGGGGGTGCCTTCGGCGATGATCGCTCCCCCGTGCTCGCCGGCGCCGGGACCGATGTCGATAACGTGGTCCGCACTGCGGATGGTCTCTTCATCGTGCTCGACAACAATCAGAGTGTTGCCCAGGTCTCGCAGCCTGAGCAGAGTCTCAATGAGCCGTTTGTTGTCGCGCTGGTGGAGTCCGATCGAGGGCTCGTCCAAGATGTAGAGAACACCGACTAAGCCTGAACCGATCTGTGTGGCGAGGCGGATTCTCTGTGCCTCGCCCCCCGCCAACGTCGCGGCCGACCGCATAAGGTTGAGATAATCGAGACCAACATCGATCAGAAAGTTGAGCCTTGCAAGGATCTCTTTGAGCACTAGACCCGCGATCGTCAGATCACGCTTGCTGAGAGAGAGGTTCTGGAAAAACTCGTGTGCGTGGCGCAGCGGCATCGACGAGATATCGAACACTGACTTGTCACCAACGGTGACGGCTAACGCAACGGCATTGAGCCTCGCGCCGCCGCAGGTGTTGCACGGTACCTGACGCATGAACTGCGCATACGAAGACCGTACCGCATCAGACTCGGCGCCGGTGTAACGACGCTCAAGCCACGACATCACGCCTTCGTACTCAGAATGATACCGACGCTCGCGATTGAACCTGTTTGTGTAGCGGACCTCGTACGACTTGCCACTGGCGCCGTAAAGAACGGCTTGCACGGCGGCGTCGTCGAGCGCTTCGAATGGTACATCGATCGCGATCCCTTCGAATCGGCACATCGCTTCGAGCAATCGCGTGTAGTACTTCATTCTGAATTTACCCGCCCACGGGGCGAGTGCGCCCTCGGAGAGAGTTTTGTGGGGATGGGGCACGACGAGTTGTTGATCGACTTGGAATCGAGTTCCAATCCCAGAACACGCTTCACATGCGCCGTAGGGGCTGTTGAACGAAAAGTTCCGCGGTTGCATGTCCTCAAACGAGAGTCCACAGTCCTCGCATGCGAGATGTTGGCTAAACGTCAGCGGCGGACCACCGGTGACGTCGATAACTGCAATTCCCTCGGCAAGTTCGAGCGCGGTCTCGAGCGACTCGCTCAAACGACGTTCGATTCCAGGTTTACTCACGAGCCGGTCGACGACGACTTCGATCGTATGTTGAAAATACCGGTCAAGCTTGATGTCCCCTGTCAGGTCGCGCACTTCACCATCGATGCGCGCCCTAGAAAACCCGTCCCTGGTTAGGTCCTTCAAGAGAGACTCGAACTCACCTTTGCGTCCGCGCACTATCGGTGCAAGCACCTGGAACCGTGTGCCCACTTCGAGCTCGAGCACCTGATCCACAATCTGCTGTGGCGTCTGTTTGGCTACTACCTTCCCGCATTTCGGACAGTGCGGGATCCCGACGCGGGAGAATAGAAGTCGCAGATAGTCATGGATCTCGGTGACGGTTCCGACAGTGGATCGCGGATTGCGAGACGATGTCTTCTGATCGATCGAAATGGACGGCGACAAGCCCTCGATGAAATCGACATCGGGCTTGTCCAACTGCCCGAGAAATTGGCGTGCATACGCGGAGAGGCTCTCCACATAACGACGCTGGCCCTCCGCGTAAATCGTGTCGAAGGCGAGCGACGACTTTCCAGAGCCACTGAGACCGGTAAACACGATGAGTTTGTCGCGCGGTAGCTCAAGATCAAGATTCTTGAGGTTGTGCTCGCGGGCGCCGCGAATAACTATCTTGTCGGTTGCCAAAAGGGTGAACTCCGTCGTCGTTCTGCCATCCACCGTGCGGAGCCTTGCCGCCTGTGAAAGTGTAGTAATCCGCTATGACAAGAAAACCGCTGGCGGCCGCCATTTCAGGCTACGAACATCCTATTTCATTGCCTCAACCATGTCGCGTAATTCTCGTTTTAACTCGTTCACCTCGTCACGGAGACGGGCCGCGTACTCGAACCGCAGCTCGACTGCGGCATCGTGCATCTCCTCTTCGAGGCTTTGGATCAGACGGCCTAGATCGTCATGCGGCAGGTCCGTTGGTTTACGTTCTTTCAGCTCTCGTTTCCTACGACTCGCCGACGGAGAGTGGGGACTTGACAAGAGGCCGAGAATGTCCAAAACCCGCTTGCGGATGGTCGTGGGGTCAATTCCGTGCTCCTCGTTGAACTCCCTTTGCAGGCGGCGTCGCCGATTCGTCTCGTTGATGGCCTGCCGCATTGATTTCGTGATCTTGTCGGCGTACATCAAAACCTGGCCGTCAACGTTGCGGGCGGCGCGGCCGATGGTCTGCACGAGTGATGTTTGGGACCGAAGAAACCCCTCTTTGTCGGCGTCGAGGATCGCGACCAACGAGACCTCAGGCAGGTCTAACCCCTCGCGCAGCAAGTTGACGCCGACAAGTACGTCGTATTCGCCCAACCGGAGATCCCTAAGGATCTGCACACGTTCGAGCGTGTCGATGTCCGAATGTAGATAGCGGGCCTTCACACCAGACTCGAGCAAGTAGTCAGTAAGATCCTCTGACATCTTCTTCGTGAGCGTGGTTACCAACACGCGATGGCCTTTTTCGGCGCGCAGGGTGATCTCGTGCATGAGATCATCGATCTGGCCCTTGGTCGGACGCACAATTACTTCTGGATCGACGAGACCGGTCGGTCTGATGATTTGCTCGACGATCTGCTCCGAATGCTCAAGCTCCCACGGTGAGGGTGTCGCTGACATCAAGATCGCCTGCGGCACCTTGTCAAACCACTCGTCGAACCGCAGCGGACGGTTGTCGAGCGCCGACGGCAACCGAAAGCCATGCTCGATCAGGATGTCTTTGCGGCTCTTGTCGCCGGCGTGCTGACCGTGGATCTGCGGGATAGTGACGTGGCTTTCGTCGATCACCATGATGTAGTCGTCAGGGAAGTAGTCGAGCAAAGTGAACGGGGTCTCGCCGGGTTCACGGCCGTCGAGGTATCGCGAATAGTTCTCGATCCCCGAGCAGTATCCGACCTCGCGCATCATTTCCATGTCGTATGCAGTCCGCATTCGCAGCCGTTGCGCTTCAAGAAGCTTGCCATCGGCTTCGAGTTCGCCAAGCCGCTCGTGCAACTCAACCTCGATTTTCTCAACGGCGCCAAGCAACCTCTCTTGATCAGTCACGTAATGCGTTGCCGGGTACACCCATAGATCGTTCTGCTCGGCTACCACTTCACCGGTTAGCGGGTTCATCTTGAGAATCCGTTCGACCTCGTCGCCGAAGTATTCGACCCGATACACGTATTCTTCGTACGCCGGAAACACCTCAAGCGTGTCGCCGCGCACACGGAATCTGCCGCGGGTGAGGTTGATCTCGTTGCGGTCGTATTGAATGTTGACGAGCCGCTTGACCGACTCCTGCAACGGGAACTCCACACCACGGACCAGCCTGAGAAGTTGCCCCTCGTAGTGCTCCGGCGAGCCGAGACCGTAAATCGCGCTCACCGAGGCCACAATGATCACGTCGCGCCGGGTGAGCAGCGCGGCCGTTGCGGAATGGCGAAGCCGGTCAATTTCATCGTTTACCGTCGATTCTTTCTCAATGTATGTGTCGCTCGACGCCATGTACGCCTCGGGCTGGTAGTAGTCGTAATAGCTCACGAAGTATTCGACCCGATTGTCGGGAAAGAACTCGCGGAACTCACTTGTGAGTTGAGCTGCAAGGGCTTTGTTTGGCGCAAGCACGAGCGCCGGACGCTGCACCTGTTCAATGGTCCACGCTATAGTCGCCGATTTTCCCGAGCCGGTGATTCCGAGCAGCGTCTGGAACCTCAACCCGCGCTCGATCCCTTGAGAAAGAAGCGCGATTGCTTCTGGCTGATCCCCGGCGGGCTGGAAATCGGAGTAGACCTTAAAGGGCTGCATGCGCTCCATCGTACAAGGCGGTTGTGACAACTTTCCCAGCTACGGCGCGTCCATGATGGTCTGCCACACGCTTGCAGACCGCTCACGAAGAGCTCCAAGATCGCCATCATTCACGATCACGTGATCCGCAAGACGAAGCCACGTTTCTCGATCCGGTTGCAGATTTGCCCGACGCCGTGCGTCGCCGCGGCTCATCCCACGCTGGTGCACTCGATCGAGCCGGACATCGAGCGGGGCGTCAACGAACACGACCTTCCACACGTCGGGCAGTGCCAAGGCAAGAGGCACTTCAACGACGACCGGACCGTCAGCCGCATCAGTGAACTCGACGATCGTGCGGACGATCTCGGGGTGGGTCATAACCTCAAGGTGAGCAAGCTCGTGGGAGTCCGAAAACACGATTGCGCCAAGCGCTGCCCGGTCTATTTCGCCGCCAGCATCCAAAACCTGTGGCCACCGCTCGACAACATCGGCATAGGCGGCGCCTGCGGGCCGCAAGATTTGATGCCCGATCCTGTCTGCCTCGATCGCGCTGGCACCCATACGGACAAACTCGTCGACTACGACAGACTTCCCGGCACCGATGCCACCACAGACAAGAATCACAAGATTGTTCAGTTCGGTCATCCATCGACTGTACTCTCTGCCCATGGTTTCTGGAGACACCTCGGGCAGATCCGCCCAACCGGATGCGTGGGAACTGCGCTTCGACTGGATTCTGTCGGTTTTTATGTGGCTCTCGTTCGTCTTCGGTGTTGCGCTCGCAAACATCGCAGACATCGCACCGGTTCGGCTGTTGTGGAGCGCAGGGCTCACTGGGCTGTATGCGACCGCCATCCAGGTTATGCCCCGCAGCGTGCGGCGTCAGGGGTGGTCGGGCGAGCTGGTGGCCCTCGCCGGCATAGCTGCCTCGATTTTATCCATCACGATCACCGATGGTATCGACTCGCCTTTCCTGATGTTTCTTGCCGTACCGACGGTGTACGCATCTGGCGTTCTCGGATTTCGAACGGGCATCGAAACCGCGATACTATCGACCGCCGCGCTCGTCTTTGTTGCAGTCTCTTTGGACCAGTCGGCGTTTGGTACGCCGGTGTTGCAAGCCGGGTTCTTCTACATTTTGATCTCCGTGACATTCGCTCACGGGCGTCGGCTGGTCATCGAAGGCGAGGAGAGCCGGGATGCGCTGCGAGCCGAAAACGCCGCAACAAACGAAAGAATGCGGAGACTGTCGACGGCGCACACGCTCCTCACAAGCCTTGGCGACCTTGCGACCGTGTCAGAGCTCAACCCGATGTCGGTCGGCGACGCCGCGCTTAGAGACCTTGCGCTCGCAGTACCGTTCACCCGCGGAGTGGTCTCGATCGACACCGAAGGCGATTTCACGATCGTTGCTCAACGAGGATCCGACGATGTGACCGGATCTCCAGTCTCGTACACCGTCCGCCTCGGCGACAGAACGCTGGGCCGACTCGAGCTGTGGCAAGACAACGATGACGGTATTGCCCAGCACCAGGAGCTCATCCTTGAAACGTTGCGACCACTTGCACTTGCGTTTGACAACATCGTCCTCCTACGGACGATCGCGAGGCGGGCGGTTCTTGAGGAGCGGACCCGAGTCGCACGCGACCTCCACGACAACATCGGACCGGGCCTCGCGTCTATTGGTCTCGGGTTAGACATGGCAATGATGGACCAATCAGCCTCCGAGGACAGCGTTCGCCACCTCGACTCGCTGCGATCAAACGTTGCGGCGCTGATACAAACGGTGCGCACCACAGTGGCGGACCTGCGCTCGCCGTCGCAAGAGAGTCTGTCCGACCACGCGCACAGCCTCGGCTACTCAATCGACTCGTCGGGACCCGAGCTTAGAGTCGAACTGCGCGAACGAACTACGCCGCGATTGGATGTCGCAACCGAACTCAAGGAGGTGATGGCCGAGGCGGTACGCAACGCGGTCAACCATGCCGAGGCGTCAACGATCACAATCTACGGCGATGCCGACGCGAACCAGGGTACCCTTGTAATCGCTGACGACGGCATCGGATTTGACCCGAGCTCCCGGCCACCCGGACATTTCGGCCTAGTTGGCATGCAAGAACGCGCCGCGGCAATAGGTGGACAAGCCGCAATCGAATCGTCGCCCGGCCACGGGACGACAATCACCGTGACATGGAAGGTCGACGAATGATCCGCATCGCAATTGCAGATGACCGCTGCAATCAAGGGAAACACATTATTGTGGACATGGAGGGTTGACAGATGATCCGTATCGCGATTGCAGACGATCACTACCTCCTCCTTGAAGGATTGCGCGAGGCGCTCAACGCGGTGCCTGACCTTCAGGTGGTCGCAACAGCCGGCGACGGCGAAGCGTTCGTCGCGATAGTCGCTGCGCACCGCCCCGACGTGCTCCTCGTCGATATCGAGATGCCAAAACTCACCGGTATTGCTGCACTTCGCAAGCTTGAAAATGCACCTCCCGCCATAGTGATGACGATGCACACGGACACCGACAATCTCAAACGCGCCGAAGCCGCCGGCGCGGTTGGGTTCTTCTCCAAGGAAACTCGCCTCCCCGATCTGGCCGCAGCAATACGCGCCGTGGCAGCCGGCGAAGTTCTCATCGGGGCACCAGACATTGACGAGATCCTCGCCAGGCATCGCCAGCCGGTTCTTGATGCCGGCGCTTCGGCGCTCACGGCAAGAGAACGTGAGCTGTTGGGCTACCTGGCGTCTGGCATGTCGGCAACAGATGAACTCGCCGAGACCATGTTCATCTCGCAAAAGACGGTTAAGAATCACCTTGCGTCGATCTACGAGAAGCTTGCCATCACCGACCGTGCCCAGGCTGTGGTCGAAGCGATCCGTCTCGGTTTCAATAGATCACCGCTATAAACGTATAACCACTAACAGTGGTCGACGATTACCGTAGGTGGTAAATAGGCCTAGCGACCTATAGCCCAAAGTGGGCCGATGGCGTAGATTTGGCGGTGGATCACCCTGCTAAAGGAGGAAAGAACATGAAGCTGTGGACAGCTATTCAGGCAAGGATCGCAAGTGACGAGGGCGCAAGCCTCGTTGAGTACGCGCTGCTCGTTGCGCTCATCGCTATCGTGGCGATCGCCGCAATCACGTTCGTCGGTACCAGCGTTTCGAGCACGTTCGACGACATCGGAAGCTCGCTCTAAGAGCTGCCTGTCCGATAGAACTCAAAGAAAGGTGGGGAGAGCAGACGCTCTCCCCACCTTTCTTTGTATTCGTCGCGGCGAACCAGTAGTTCACAACCACACCCATCCACAGTTGTGGCCCGGCGAATCCGCTCAGGGCGCTTCCCTTGCCAGCAGCAACCATTTCTCGTCTTGAGCTCTCACAATCCAGCCGCCTCCCGTGAGAGCGACCGCCAGTGGATCTGACCGCTTCACAATGGCCATTTGCAGGTCGTAAGCGTCGAGCACACGAGCATCACCGTCTGAAGCCAACGCAACATCGATAATTTTCGGGCCAAACAGTTCCGCGCGATCGTCAACAAACGAGGGGTGCTGCGGCCAGAAA
>JADFQA010000039.1 GCA_022562055.1 Acidobacteriota bacterium
GCCTTCCGGTCAGTGACCCACCTGTAGCGGGTCACTGTCCCGATTCCTTCACCCAGAAGGCCGTCGCTCGTTTGAGTAGATCTCGTTCCATCCGTAGACGGGTATTCTCCTTACGGAGCCTGCCCAGTTCGGCCTTCTCCTCGCTCGTCAACCCTTCACGTTCGCCACGATCGGTGCGGGCCTGGCGGACCCAGTTGCCCAGCGTGCCGTCACCAATCCCCAAAGCCTGAGCAACATCGATGATCTTGCGCTCATCATCGAGCACCATCGATACCGCATCGGCTTTGAACTCACCCGTGAACGACCGCCGAACCCCACCCCGTCGTTGTTCTTGTTGTTGTTCCATAACTGACATGATTACCTCTCAATCGAGGTGACCGGTCATTGGGGGGAACCTCAGGTGCGCTAACTGACGGTAGTTAGTATCCTCAGTGAGGATACTAACTTGACGATCCGGTGGGGTGAGTGCGGCGAGTACGGCGGTGAGTCGGGCAATGATGTTGTCGAGGTCGGCGAGTACGATGGTTTGCCAGTCGGGTGGGTAGGTCATGCTGCGGGTTCCTTCCGTCCATTCGGGTTTGTGAAAGTTTTCACGTTCGGGTCTTGTGGGGTTCTCGGTGGGGTGAGAATGACTCGCTTCAATGCGGCGATATGGCTACACCGAGGGGTAGGGGTAGGGCAGCTGCAGTACCAGCCGTTGGGGTTGCAGCCGACACGATATGTGCCGTGGTCCCCAACAATGGCGGCGGTGATTATGTCAGCGGTGAGGGACCGCACGGTAAGACGTCCAGTAGCGAGGAGACGCCCGGCTTTGGTTGCCACGGTCTCACTCATCAGTTTCTTCTGGGGTCTCATTGAAGCTATCCACGAACTCGATGATGGATTCCCGTTCGCCTATCTCGTCGTGTTGTACTTGTCTAAGTTGGGCCATATCGGTGTGTTCCTCGATGGCGGCGGTGACAAGCTCGGCGAGTACGGTGGGATGGAATACCTCGAACGCTTCGGCTTCGACTTGGAACAGTGAGCCATGCTCGGCGATGAAGCTCGCAGCCCTTGAGTCTCCGGTTTTCCCTGGGGCGGGTGGTAGGTTGTACTCGGTCACTTGTTCACTGGTGACCGCAATGTGGATGATGTCGGACCACACTTGCCCGGTTTTGTCCGTGAAGTCTCGCTGGATGTCAACGCCCGACGGATCGAAGTCACCGATGTACAGGACAACAGCTTCGTCGCCCACACTGCTAACGATGTCATCCATGATCGTCTGGCTTCCGTATCCACCGAGTGCGACGTATGGGATGCCATACGGTTGTGACCATTCGGCGGCCATTCCGAGCAGTGCCGCTTTCTCGACTACTATCCACACTTCGGTCGGTTGGCCGTCCCGGTAGTCACGCTTGTACCCGTGCGCCGCATCTAGGAGAGCGTCACTAACCGAATTGACACCACCACGCTGATAGATGGAGCGGGTGTAATCCGTAAGCGAAGGGAACCACAATTCTCGCCGCCCTTGAGCGGTCCGCTTCGAGAGTTGGTCGTAATCGGTGTACACGTTCCTGTACTCATTGTCTGCACTTGCGAGCAGGTAATGGAGTTGGCGTAGCGTTGTCTCGCCCCGGCGGTTTACGATGTCGGCGGCGTCATGTAGCAGTTTCGGCCAGAAGTCCCGACTTCGTTTCGGACGGTTTTTCATAGTCCCACCCCTACAAAATTGGGGGAACGGTGACGGGTCCACGACAGATTTTCCTTCCGGAAGGAAAATTGGGGGACCGCACGGGTTGGGTGTGACTCATTCGGTGCCACCGTTGGGGATGAGTTCGGCGTCGAGAGCTTCGGCGATGGCCGTGAGGTCTAACACGTTGTCTTCTGAGGAATGGGACTTAGGGGGGTTCTTAGAATCACCTTCCCCCCTCAAAGTGGGTAACAGTGGTAACTCTGTAACAGTTGAAGGGTTGTCGGGTGTTACCGAGTTACCGAAGTTACCGGGGTTGGTAAGGGTGTATCTGCCGTCACCCGTCGAGTTGAGGTCTCCATCACGACTCATCTGCGCCATCAGCTTCCGAACTGCGCCCGGGGACTTGTCGAGGATGTCCGAGACTTCCTTCGGCGACATCGGCTCTCCGTGTTCGCGAACCGCCTTGACAATTTCGGCTCGGGCTGTCGAGGTGCGCCACTCATCCGCCGGTCCGAGTAGGGTCCACAAGCCCCCCTTCAAATTGAGGGCATATTCATATTCGTCGATTTCTCGCCCAGTACCTTTGAGGACCGCATCGGGTCGGCCCCGATCACGAAAGATTCCGATCACGGTATCGCAAGCGCCGGTCAAGCCCGTCGACCCTGAGATGGAATCGAGCCAGTCCTCGGGGTCGGAAAGTTTGTTGAGGTGATGCACCACGACGAAGCTGACACCTGTTTCGGCGGCGCAGCGTTGGAGTGGGATTAGTGCGTCGTAGTCGTCGCCGTAGATTCGGTTGCTGTTACCGGATGGCCTCACATGCTGCAACGTGTCGATCACGACTAGTCGGGTCTCGGGGTGCTTGGTGATGAAGTCCCGGAAGTCGTCGATGCCGCCCCCGTCTTTGCTGATCGGTCGCCACTCGTGACGCACTATGAAATCACCTGCTGGCACTTCATCCCCGAGGAGCATCCGTATGCGCTGTTGCAAGCGCCGTGGGTGATCTTCGAGGGCCACGAACAGAGCGGTGCCTTGTTCAACGTCGATTGATCCGAGCGCCTTGCCCCCGGATGCGACGGCTAACGCAAGATTGAGAACCAACCAGCTTTTCCCGATCTTTGGTCGGCCGCCAAGGAGTGTTAGCCCATCTGGGAGAACACCTTCCACGGCCCAGCGCGGAGGAGGGAACGTGTGCGCCATCAGTTCCTTGAGGGTGTAGAACCCGTCCGTCGAGCCGAGCGTCGAGCCGAGACTCCCGGTTGCGCGTATCTGTTGCACCTCGTCCTGGCGCTGCCACTTGTCGAATTCTTCTTTCGTTTGCTTGGCGGTCAAGTGATCCTGTTCGGTTGGGCCGTTGTCGGTCATCGGGACATCTCATGGAGTCGGCGCCATGCCACCTTGCGACGTGCGACAATTTCGGCGCACGAATAGCACGGGCCGACGGCACAGGTGCAACGATCCCGTCGTGCGGTCCTCTTGCGGCGGGGTCGGCGGTTCATGCGTCGGTCTTGGTCCCGGCGCGCGTCTGGCTAGTGAGCCATTCTTCAATGTCGCTGCGGCGGTAGCGAACCGAAGCGCCCACCTTGATGAAGCGTGGGCCTTGTCCTGCGATGAGTCGCCATTGTGCGGTTGTGGAATGATGAACCCCGAGTTCGTCGGCGAGTTGATCGTTCGTGAGTAGTTGGGTTGGGGTTGCCATGCGTTGCCTCCTGTCGGGTTGCTATCGCATGGTTGCACAGTGGTACGAATACGTCTAGAATGTGTCATATGGATATGACACTCACTCTCAATCAGATTGTCGGGCAGAACGTGGAGCGCCTCCGACAGCGGGGCATTCGCGTCGGCGGGACGATGGAACGTGGGACTAAGACGCTGCTAGCGAAGATGTTGTCCGCCTACCTCGAAGAGAAGTACACCCGTTTTGTTGTCGCCGACCTTGAGGGTGCCCGTCGTCGCAATATGCGATGGCCCGAGCTTGTCGCATTGTGCGAGATTTTCGAGGTTCCATTGTGGGAGTTGGTCTTGCCGCCTGAGGGTGTGGGGGTCGCTACCCCAAGGCCACTTCGCGGTCCGACAACCAAGGTGTGGGGAATACCTGGCCGCCCGGACATCACGATTTCCACTCAAGCGACCACCGGTCGTAACGAGCTGTCGGCGCTGCTTTTCAGCATCGCTGCCGACGACCTCACTGACGGTCAGCTAGCGAACTTTCGCGACGACATGAAAAAGAAACGCGACAAGCAGATTCGCGCGGATCTAAGGGCCGCGGTTTCGAAATTGACGGAGGTTCTCAAAGAAGAGTTTCCAGAAAAGGAGAATAACTGATGGCGCACGTCAGAAAGCACCCAAAGAGCGGCCGTTGGCAGGTCCGGTATCGTGACCCGTCGGGCCGTGAACGGTCTCGCAACTTCAAGCGGAAGATCGACGCTGATCGGTTCCTCGTGACAGTCAGCGCCGACGTGCTTCGGGGGGACTACATTGATGCACGTCTGGGCCGGGCGACGGTGGCGGAGATGGCTGAGCGGTGGTGTCGCACCCGGTCGCACCTTGCCCGAGCGACCCGTGACCAGGACAGCGCGTTTTTGCGTTCGCTGGTTTTGCCACACTTTGGAACCCGTGCCGTGGGGTCTGTGCGGCGATCTGAGGTAGCGGCCTGGCTGGCGGGTCTCGATGTGGCACCGGCGACGAAGGCGAAAGCCTTGCAGAAACTGAGTGCAATCTTCGGCGTCGCTGTCGGAGATGGGGCGCTACGGTCGAACCCGTGTGATCGGATACCGAGACCGACGCAACGGCCGAACCGTGTGGGGCGGGCTCTCACAGATGATGAAATCGAAGCGGTTTTGGACGCCGCCGAAGCCGTAGACGAGTCCAGCGCCGCAATGGTGCATGTCATGGCTCGTGCCGGGCTCCGAATTGGTGAAGCTATCGCCTTGAAACGTGTCGACGTCGACGGGGGAATGCTCCACATTCGGCAGTCAATGTCACGCCGTGAAGGGCTCGGACCGGTGAAGGGCCGTAGCGGTGGCCGTTCGATCCCCATGCCGGATGGCCTACAAGCCCGTTTGCAACGACATATGGCGTCTCAAACACTGGCCTCGTTGGAGGGTTGGTTGTTTGTCGCCGCACGCGGCGGGCCGATACGGTACGACAATTGGCGGTCCCGTACTTGGAACCGGATAGTCGAAGTTGCAGGGGTTGGGGATTTGAAACCGCACGACCTACGCCACACAGTGGCGACACGGCTGTTCGTCGTTGACGCCTGGACCGTGCCACAAGTGCAAAGTTACTTAGGTCACGTCGACCCGACGGTGACCTTGAGAACGTACACCCACATTCACCCGGAGGCACTACCAACACCGGGCATGATCGGCACCGGTCGATGACGGCAGAACCCGCCGTTGGTGACGTCCGAAGGAAGTTCTGCGGACACTTTGCGGACACCCTACGGTAATTTCAGTCAAAACCCCAATGTTTACAGGGGTTTTCGGAAGTTGAGGGCTTCCCTTACAAGGAAGAAGTCGGCGGTTCGAATCCGTCAACGCCCACTGCTCAGCACCCCAGTATCGACGGGAGTTTCTACGTTTGCGGGGCCGAAGTCAAGCGCTGAGAATCACACCCACTGGGCGAAAGTGCTGCGTTTCCCTCTATGTCAACCTTGCGTGACACAGAGCCTGGAGGAACTAGAAAAGGTCAGGGGCGAACGAACTCATCGAGGAAGGCTGCGACCGCGGCCACGAGTGGGGTACCTGACGTCAACGCCAAGTCGTTGTGATTCGCACCCTCGATTATCACGATTTCCTTTGGGTGAGAAGCCGCTTCGTACACGCGGCGACTCTGATCAGTGGGCACGATGCTGTCGGCTGAACCTGCCACGATGAGGATGGGGACATCGATTCCGGGGATCCTCTCGACATTCGGAAAGCGGTCCCACATCAACAGCGATATCGGCAGGAACGGGTAGTGGACCGATCCGATTTCGGGGAGCGACGCGAAGGGCGAACGCAGCACGAGAGCTGCCGGCGGTCGCTGCTCCGCTACACCGATCGCCACAGCCGCGCCGAGGGACTCGCCGAAGTACACCAGAAGGTCGGCATCGATGTCCGGGCGAGTCTCGAGATAGGCGACCGCGGCTCTCCCATCGGCGATGAGGCCGTTCTCCGTGGGACTGCCAGGGTTCCCTCCGTATCCCCGGTAGTCGACAAGCAGCACGCCGTAGCCGTGGTCTGCCAGCGCTTGCGCGAGCGGAGCTCGATCACTCCGGTTGCCTGCGTTGCCGGTGAACAGGATCACGGTGGCCCCGTTGGAGTCTCGTCGGGCAGGCAGCAGCCACGCCGCCAAGGTCAACCCATCTTCGGTGGGAAAGGTCACCTCTACGGCACCGGGCAGCGCGGTGGCCACATCAGGCACAGCCTGGGAGGGGAGGTAGATGAGGCGCCGCTGGAAGACCCACATGAACGCGACAAGCAGCAGCGCTACCACGGACGCGATGACAACCCCCCTCACGACGCGTTGCACACTTTCCACTCCCAGCTTTGAAGTACAAGGGCTCTCGCGGCACATTGCATGATGCAAGCTTGACACGCCGCCCAGGACCCGGCAAACCCGCGAGTGAGATTCCCCCATTTCTCCGGACACGTTGGTGTGGGGTTTTGAGGGTCCTAGAGAGGAGAGATGATCCCTGCACCGTTCCCGGAGGAGTTCCGGAGGAGAGCAGTTGAACCGGCTCGTGAGAGAGGCAAGTCAATTCCGAAGCTGGCTGAGGATTTAGGCATCTCGGAGTCGGGGTTGCGCCGGTGGGTGGCTCAAGCCGACATCGACGATGGCACCGAGCCTGGGGTGACGTCTGACGAGCTATCAGAGTTGCGCCGGTTGCGTAAGGAGAACAGGGTGTTGAAGATGGAGCGTGATCTGCTCTCTCGAGCCGCAGCCTTCTTCGCCAGAGAGAATGTCCTGCCGAAATGATCTTTCGGTTTACGGATGCGAACAAGGCCGATTTCCCGATCCGGTTTATGGCGTCACGTCTCGGTGTGTCAACGTCCGGGTTCTATGGGTGGCGACACCGCCAGACGAATCCTTGTCAACGCCGGATTGCCGATCAAGAGCTGGGTGAGACGATCACCGAGATCTGGCGCCGATCTCGTGGCACCTACGGTGCACCTCGTATCTGGGCAGAGCTACGACTTGGGAGAGACATTTGTGTCGGTCGCAAACGCGTGGAACGGTTGATGCGCCAGGCAGGTATTGAAGGTATCTACTGACCCACGCTCCTAGTCGAGAAAAGTGAGGCCGTGGGGTAGGGCGGCTGTCAATCCCGAGCCCATGCCAACGCCGGCAGCGCCGGCATCGAGGTACGTGCGAGCGTTCGAGGCGGTTATGCCGCCTACTGCTACGAACTCCGCCGCGGGGAACGGTCCCCGCATCGCCTCCATCCACCCGGGGCCGAGTTGCGCCGCGGGGAACGCTTTGACGAGCGGATATCCCAGATTCATTGCGATGGCCAGGTCGGTTGCTGTCGCGACGCCAGGCAGCATGGGACAGCCAGCATCAGCCGCTGCCGAGAGGGTCTCGGTGGATACGTTCGGAGCAACGGCCCAGGTCGCGCCGATCTCCAGTGCTCGTTCGAGGTCGCGAGGCGACAGCACGGTACCGGCGCCGACCCTGTGTCTCCCCTCCGCTGCATCCACGACGGCGGCGAGAGACTCCTCGGCGAACTCACCGACGAGCGAAACCTCGACAAGCGCAATACCGGCAGCCCAACTCTTGATAGCGGTTGCTGTGGCGGTGGCGGGATCAAGGCCCCGGATGATGGCCACCACCGGAGTCGCCTGGAGACGGTGGATGAAGAAGTCCTTGTCTGTCATGGGTTCCATCCGAGAGTAAGGCTGACGCTCTGTGTGGCGTTCAGCAGGACTGGGGCGAAGGAGTCGAGTTCTTTAAGGGGAGTGTCACCGCCGTAGTGCCTGAAGCGTGGCCTCCCCTGTGCAGGCGAACCAACCCCGAGCGGGGCAGGATCACATGCATCCGTTCCTTCCATGGCTTCTGCCACGACCATTCCCTGGTTGCGGGTCAGGCAACTGCGCATCGCACACAGGAACCACATCATAGAGATGACGCAGCGCGACGAACGCGAGAAAGGCGCGGAGACGCACGGATGGCCGGTTCCAGGGCCTTGCTGTCGACCGCAGTGTGTTCCCTGTTCTGTATGCACTCTTCGATGGCAGCGGATCGCCGCCTGTGCAAGACGGATGGCAAACTCGTGGGTCGATTTCCCAGTGGGATAGCAGTCCCGCAGAATGCGTTCCGTCGTTTCTGCAATCCGATCAAGGCCTTGCGAAACGTCCGCGTCGCTGTATCCGTACTCCGAGGCGATGTTGATGACCCCCCGGCATTTGCGATGAAGTCAGGAACGTAGGCGATTCCCCGATCCGCAAGTTGGTCGCTGACATCATCGCTTCGAAGCTGATTGTTCGCCGAACCGACCACAGCACGGCATCGCAGATCTGGGATGACCGATTCAGTGAGTAACCCGGCGGCGTTGTCGCTCTGCGGGTCACCGATGACGACGGCTTTGCCACCTCCGAATGGCAGCCCTGCTGCTGCCTTGTAGGTCATGGCTTCTGACAAGCGCAGAGCATCGGCCAATGCTTCGTCCAGATCGCGGTAGCGACGGAACCGGAGTCCTCCCAAAGCGGGCCCCCTGACCGTTGAGTGGACGGCGATGAAGCCATCCAAACCACTCCGGGAATCCTGCACACGATCGACGCTCTCGTAGCCGGACGTCTGGATCTTGGTGACCTGAACCATGTTCGCTCGTTCGTTGATCTCATCGTGGCCAGCGAGGTGGTGTACGCATTCGAATCCACGCATTCGATGGACTGCTGCCGATCTTCCCATGTTAGGAAAAGTCGATACAACTTATCCATCCAACCGCGCTATTTACACGACGAACGCATAAGAATGCGTGGTATTGCTGAGCAAGTGATGATTCAACGGTCGCCTGAGCCCTGCAAGGTCACTGTATGGTGCAGGAATCACGAGTAGGTCGGCAGATCGCACGAAATGTCGTCCAACATTTGAAACGTTCGTCTATCATGTGAAAATCCGTGCTCAGCGATCGTCGATCGCAAGCGTATGAACGTATGACTCAGGAGGCGAGGATGACGAGGTCGAGAACAAGGTGGACGAGGTTTTCACACTTGCTGGCCTCAGCGGGGAGTACAAGGATCGGTTACCTCGAGAGCTGTCCGGTGGCCAGCTGCAGAGGATCTCTATCGCAAGAGCACTGATGAGTAACCCCGAACTCATCGTGCTTGACGAGCCGACATCATCGCTGGACCAGTCGATTCGCGGCAGGATCGTGTCGTTGCTTCGGGACATTCAGAGACAGCGCCAGGTGGCGTATCTGTTCATCAGCCACGATCTCAGCACGGTGAGGCGCATTGCCGACCGTGTGGCCGTCATGTACCTCGGACGTATCGTCGAGATTGCGGAGACGGAAACTTTTTCGAGTTCCCTCAACACCCCTACACGAAGGCTCTACTGTCTGCCGCGCCTTCGATCGATCCATCCAGACGATCTGAGCGCATCGTGCTTGCGGGCGAGACGCCCAACCCATCGGAGTTACCCGTGGGTTGCGCGTTTTAAGAGAGGTGTTCGCTCGTGCACGACAGGTGCCGCGGTGAGGCTCCGATACTCAGGTCGTTCGCCGCAGGTCATGACGTCGAGTGCTTCGCCGTCCCCAGCGCTTCAGAACGGAGTTGACGATCAGTACCTCAAAGAGCCTCTTGTTCGACATCTTGCGGGTCAAGGTAGACCTTCACCGACGCGACCATGCCGTCTCGCAGCTCAAACACCTCGGTGAACTCGATGGTGTATCCAGGATCGGCGGGATTCGTCCCTGTGCTCTCGAACTCGACAACGATCACGTCCCCATCCGTGATGATGGTCTTTGCGCTCATGCGTTCGTCGGGGAACCTTCGATGAAGAACGTCGATGTTCCGGCGCACAGCGTCGATACCGAATCGAGGTTCCCCTATGGTGCTCCAGTACACGACATTGGGCTGATACAGACCCATGAGGACGTCGGTGTCACGAGCGTTGTAGGCTGCGGTGATCTGCCCGATCAGAGTTCGGGCATCCTGTGCACTCGCCATTCGCTGTTCTCCTCCAGATTGCGTATACCGGATTATCGTCCATCGTCGCGTTCTACGTTGGCATTGAAGAAAGGAGCGTCCTGATGGCCCCGAAGCGCTCGCTCGGACTCGTCATGGGGAGCGCGGTCGCTCCCGAACACATTTCGAGCGCTGCAGCGACCGCCGAGTCTGTCGGATTCGATGAGATTTGGCTGGCAGAGGATTTCTTCTTCACCGGCGGTATCTCAGGTGCGACGCTCGCGCTTGGCGCTACATCGAGAGTGAAGGTCGGCCTTGGAGTGGTGTCGGCGGTCGTCCGCCACCCTGCCCTTCTGGCGATGGAGATTTCAACGATCTCGCGTGTGCACAGCGGCCGCCTCATCGCCGGGGTGGGGCTCGGCGTACCAGCTTGGATCCATCAGATGGGTCTGTACCCGCCATCGACTCTCGCAGCGTTGCGCGAGTGTGTTGTGAACGTGAGGGAGCTTTTGGGGGGTGGGCGCATCGAGCGTCGGGGCGACGTGTTCTCTTTCGACAATGTAGCTCTCACATACCCCGAACTTGGCGACCCGACGCCCATCCACATGGGCGTGTCCGGGCCTAACATGTTACGCCTTTCCGGTGAGATCTCCGACGGCACGGTGCTCTCCGTCGGGGCAAGCCGGGAGTACGTGCAATGGGCGATTCGTCGGATCGACGAAGGAAGGGAGAAAGCTGGTCGGAGCTCAACCCACCCGGTGACGGTCTTTGCGATCTATTCCGTTGATGCCGATGGCGATAAAGCCAGATCGGAAGCGAAGGCAACACTGTCGTTCTACAAACAACGCGGCTCCAATGCACTGACGGATGTTTACGGCATCTCGGATCAGCTCAATGCGCTCGTCTCCCGTGGCGGATACGACGCCGTGCTCGCCGGGATGCCAGATGTCTGGGTGGAGGATCTCACTATCGCAGGCACTCCCCGTGAATGCGCAGCGAAGATCTCGGCGCTCTACGACGCTGGCGCCGACTCCGTGGCTCTCTTCCCCGTCGCCTCTGATCGCGTTGAGGATGTTGTCGCGTTGACGGCGAGTCAAGTGATGCCATGGCTGTGAGCGTCATCCATCCCTTCGGCCCGATGGCCCGGGCCCAGAGCCTGTCTCGCTGTCGAGTCGGAGAGCACGCATGACCGCGATCCCGCGCTTCGGTCTTGCGATACCGACAGCTACAGAAGGGATGATGTACCCGGTCCCCTTCGCCAGTGTCAATGAGGTCGTCGACCTCTCGGTGGCCGCCGAACGCCTCGGCTTTGACTCCGTGTGGGGCAATGACCACGTGTCGACGCAGAGGTATGTTCGGTCCGACTACGACGATCCGCCGCGTTTTTATGACCCCCTGACGCTGCTGGGATTCGTGGCGGCTTCCACGACGACGATTCGTCTCGCCACCGCTGTTCTCGTGCTGCCATTCAGGCATCCGGTGATCGTCGCAAAACAGGCAGCGACCCTTGACCAGCTCTCCGATGGCCGATTCATGCTCGGCGTGGGAGTCGGTGCCTACCGCGAGGAGTTCGACGCCATGTACTCAGGTCGCGAGCTTCACCGCGGACGGTACGTCGACGAGTTTCTCGACTCCTTGGCCGTTCTGTTCTCACATCGACGTGCCACCTATGAGGGAGAGTTCATCCGGTTCGTGGACATCGAGAGCTTCCCAAAGCCCGTCCAGGATCCCTTGCCGATCCTGTCGGGGGGCAACTCGCCCCAGTCGCGTCGCAGGGCAGCGACCACAGCGAATGGTTGGTTGCCGGCGTGCCTGACACCTCGTGAGTACGCCGATGGCTTGCGCGACATCCGTCGTATCGAGGCCGAGGAAGACATCGACCCCTCGAGGCACTTCGACGCGGGGCTTCAGTTGGTGGTGTCGATCCATGATCGACACGAGGACGCCGTCGAGCGGTTTCGCTCGTCGCGCGTCCATAGCCATCTCGCTTCGCTCACGAGGTCGACGATGAAGGGCCGTCTCGGTGATCCCCTTGAGGCACGCAATCTTGTGGGCACGCTTGACGATGTCCTGGAGCAGATACAGGCCTATGTGGACGCTGGCGTCGATGTCTTCGCCGGATTGCTGTTCGCTACGGACACCGTTGACGAAACTCTTGAGGCGATGGAACGGTTCTCACATCAGGTGATCGCTGCCTTGACGGATAGGAGTGTGTCGTGATCGAGACCGCGATCGGGCTGCGCAACGCCCTCGACGATTCTCCCTACGACTGGCTGGCGCTTGGTTCGCCGGAGCACATCGGCTATTCCACGGGCTATCGAAGCGTCGCGGGTGACCTATTCAGATCCCACCGAATGCTGGCACTCGTGTCGGTGGACCGAACCGTGCTGGTCGGGAGCGCGGCAGACGGAGCTGCAGCTTTCGACTCGGGGATCTCGGCACACGACTACGTCTCGTTCGGAACGTTCTTCTTCGAGTCTGTCGACGCGACGGCGCCTGAGTTGGGACTTGCGTCCCAGCACGACTCCTTTCACGAAGCTGTCGCCCATGCCGTCTCCGAGGCGGGCGTCGCCGGGCGGGTCGGGGTCGACGCCGGAGCGGCTGATCTTGCCGAAGCTTTCGCTTCTCACCGCATCAACGTAACCGATGTCGTTGGCTGGATGTACGATCTGCGCTCGGTGAAACTTCCTGTGGAGATCGAGAAGCTTCGGATCTCAGCACGCCTGGCGGAGCAAGGAATCATTGCCGCGCTCGATGTCGCGTGTGTCGGCGTATCCGAGACCGAGTTGGCTCGTGTTGTAGCCGCAACCATGGCCTCAGGCGGTGGTTCCCCGCGCTTCACGGTGGTGACCTCCGGGCCGCGCAGCGCGCTGTCGGATGCCCGCGCCACGGAGCGGGCGCTTCGGTTGGGAGATCTTCTGCGATTCGACGTCGGCTGCACCTTCGATGGGTACTGGTCCGACGTGGGGCGTACGGCGGTGGTTGGGGAGCCCACACGGCGCCAAGCTTCACGATACGATGCAATCCTCGCCGGAGAGCAAGCTCAGCTCGCGATGATCCGCCCTGGAGTCTCCGCTGAGCAGGTCTTCGACGTAGCCGTCTCTGCCGTGGAGGCGGCCGGCCTCGCTCCCTATCGACGCCATCATTGTGGCCACGCCATCGGCACCGAGGTGTACGAACGACCCGTTATCTCGCCCGGCTCATCGACCGCGTTGGAGCCGGGAATGGTGTTCTGCGTCGAGACTCCCTACTACGAGATCGGCTGGGGCGGAATGATGATCGAAGATTCTCTGGTCGTCACCGACACAGGAGTGGAGATGCTGACGACCTCGGATCGTTCCCTTCGAGTGATCGAATGATGAGCGCGTATCTTGGCTATCTGGCATGCCCGCGATGCAGTGCCAGAGTTGAGGAGGACGCCTGGATGTACGGCTGTTCAGTTTGCGCCGCCGAGGGCATCCCCGTCAACGTCCATCCTGTCTACGAGTTCACAGATCGCTCGTGGGATCGTGACACCTCGGCTCCCGGTTTATTCGAGCGAAGGGCGATGTTGCCGCTACGGCAGGGCGGCGCTGTGACGAGCCTGGGCGAAGGGAGGACGCCGCTTCTGCATCTGGAAGCAATGGGTGGTGGGTATGGACTCCCGCGCTTGTATCTGAAGGACGAAACCAGGAACCCGACGTGGTCGTACAAGGATCGCCTGGCAGCGGTCGCGATCACGAAAGCGGTTCTCGATGGCGCTGACACGGTGGTGGTCTCCACAACCGGGAACCATGGTGCCGCGATCTCCGCATATGCAGCCGCTGGCGGGATCCGATGTGTCGTACTCACGTTGGCCTCGGTGCCGGAGACGATGAAGGTGTTGATGCAAGCGTATGGGGCCGATGTCGTTGCGCTTGAGCACCCCCCCGACCGTTGGGCCCTGATGCGGCTTGCGGTCGAGGAGCTGGGTTGGGTACCGATGTCAGGCTTGATCGATCCGCCCATCGGGTCGAACCCGTTCGGGATCGAGGGCTACAAGTCGATTTCCTACGAGATATTCCAACAATTGGGTGGGATTCCGGACGTGGTGATCGTTCCGACCGCCTACGGAGACGGACTGGCCGGTATCCATAGAGGTTTCGCCGACCTCGTCGCACTGGGGCACACTGACCGCACGCCCCGGATGGTGGCCGCTGAGCCGCTTGGTCCCTTCGCCAGGTCTCTTCGAGATGACACCGATCTGCCCGCGACCGTCGAACAGAGATCTTCCGTTGCCTTTTCGATCGCAGGCAGTGTCGCCACGTATCAGGGCGTGAATGCTCTGAAGCGGACCGGGGGCAGCGCAATCGTTATTGGAGACGATGAGCAGATCATCGCCGCCCAACTCAACCTGGCCGCAAGCGAAGGTCTGTACCTCGAGGCGTCATCTGTGATAGCAGTCCAGGCGGCAGCGTATCTAGCGGCTGACGGTCTCGTTGGTGAGGACGACGTCATCGTGGCGATTGGGACATCAACGGGTCTGAAAGACGTCCGTAGTACCGCCGATCGTCTTGGCGATGTAGCTGTGATCGATCCGACTCTCTCCGCTCTCGAGGCCGTGATCCGAGATGGATAGAGGAATCGCAGTCGTACTCCATCCCGTTCATACCCGGGGCCTCGTCGAGGCTTTCTCGGAGCGCCCGGACATGAGCCTATTGGTCGCTGACACGGCTGATGATGTGGTCGACCTGCTGGAAGCTGGCGCGGTGGGGCTCCTCACATACGAGTGGGAGGATCGTTTCGTCTGCGGCGACCTCAGATGGGTCCAAGCGATGTCGGCTGGTGTCGATCAATTCTCGCAGCCCTTGCTGAGAGACAGGAAGATCGTGCTGACATCTGCCAGCGGGGTGCACACGCCAGCTGTAGCGGAACACGCGATCGCGTTGATGATGGCCGTCGTTCGAGGGATCGGGCCTGCCGTGCGAGGGGCTGCCGAGCGGAATTGGAATCCGATCCGTGCATACGAGGTCGAGGGCCGCACGATGGCGATTCTTGGCCTTGGCTCAATCGGCGAGGCGGTTGCCCGCAAGGCTTCAGCTCTGGGTATGTACGTGATCGGCACGAAGCGCGACATCTCGGACTATCGAGGAGTCGCCGATGAAGTGCTGCCGGCAGACCAGACCCGCGAGGCGTGTCGTCGCGCCGACATACTTGTGATAGCGCTCCCCGGGGATCCTTCGACATCATCGCTTGTCGGTGATGCGGAGTTGGCCGCACTCGGAACAGGCTGGCTGATCAACGTTGGCCGCGGAACCGTGGTAGATGAGAGTGCCCTTGTCCGTGCCCTCACGGACGGGGATTTACGGGGCGCTGCCCTGGATGTGACCGCAGCAGAGCCGTTGCCGGATGCGTCTCCCTTGTGGGATCTGCCGAACGTCATCATCACGCCACACATGGGGTGGTCGTCGGATCGTCTCGCAGTTCGCCTGGTTGAGATCACCGTGGCGAACGCTCGGGCGTTGCACGATGGCGTCCCGTGGACCAATCGAATCGTATAGCGATGGCATCACTCGAAGGACACCGCGCGATCGTGACCGGCTCTTCACGGAACCTGGGTGCCGAGATCGCTAACCATCTTGCGCTCGCTGGCGCTCTTGTTTGTGTCAACTACCACCATTCACGTGAGCAGGCAGAGGAAGTCGTGGCGGCTCTGCGAGATGTCTCCTCCGGCCGCCATGTCGCCGTCCAGGGCGATGTGGCCGATCCAGGCGAGGTTGAACGAATCGTGTCCGAATCAGCGGGATCCCTTGGCGGTGTGATCGACATCCTCGTCAACAATGCAGGCCCTTACGATGCCACTCCGTTCCTGGATCTTGAAGTCAAGGATTTCGATCGCGTGTGGAACGTCAATACGAAGTCTACGTATCTGATGATGAGGGCAGTCGCACCTGCAATGCGGCGACAGGAATGGGGACGGGTCGTCAACATATCGGCATCCTCGGCGTTCGTCCGTAATCGATCGATCTATACACTCGCGAATGCGGCGATCATCACTTTGACCGAAGCCATGGCCATGGAACTTGGGCCAGAGGTCACGGTCAATGCGATCGCCCCGGGCCAGATCTCCGAGAGCCTCGAAGAGCTGAAGGACCATATCCCCGAATGGGCGGACCAGGTGGTCAAGGCCACGCCTCGTGGGCTGCTCGCTACGCGAAAGGAGATCGCGGATCTGGTCGTCCTACTGTGCGGCCCCGTGTTCGCGTCGGTCACCGGAATCACGATACCGATCGATGGTGGCCTGCACCTCAACACGTTCTAGAGGAGAGACAATGTCTGATGAAGAGACGCGCAGCGTCATCGAACAACTCTATGGGGCATATCTCAGCGGAGACGTCGAGGCAATGCTGGCCGTGATGAGTGACGACGTGGAGATCCGATTTCTGGGCCAGGCCGAAGTCCATGGGATAGCCGAGGCACGGAGGTTCTTCAAGCATGCGTCCGGGCAGCTAGCCGATCTTGATTTCCGACGGATCCATACCATCATCGATGGATCGCGGGCTGCGGTGACCTGGACCGAGACGGCCCGGACACGTTCGGGCAAGGCGTGGGAGAACCACGGCGTCGACGTCTTCGAGGTCCATGATGGTCTGATCGTGTCGCTCCATGAGAACAACGACGTTCGGCTGGTCCACGAGCATCTGGAGAGGTACGAACCAGAGATCGGCGACGATCACGAGGCGTGAGTCCCCCTGTCAGCAGGCCGGTTCGTAGTCGAGATCGAGTCCGAACGCGCGTGGGCCGATGACAGCGAGGGCCGTCTCGGTTCGCAGGAGGTCAGGGCAGGGGAGGACGAGCACGTCAGCACGGAACCCGTATCTGATGAGTTCGGTCGTGATCGGCTAGCCGGAGTCCGTGGTGATGAGGCTGATGAGGTCCGGAACCGTCACTCTCGCTTCGCCGTTCTCCCGGATCACCAGATTTTCGTTCTGAAATTCGATGCGGATCGTGCGTCCCGCGTCTTCGGCTACTCCCTCAAGGGCACGAAAGAAGGCTGCAGCGAGGGTGAATGCGGGGCCTGTACGGTCCTCATCGATGGTGCGCCAGCCGATTCCTGCCTGTTGGCCACTGCAGCACTCGAGGGCCGCCATGTCCGCACCGTCGAGGGACTCTCGGCCGGCGACACGCTCAGCGCCCTCCAGCAACAGTTCGTGGCGAAGGGAGCCATCCAATGCGGTTTCTGCACTCCTGGCTTTCTGATGACACTCACCGCTCTTCTGGAAGAGAATCCGACTCCCCTCAGATCAGAGGTCAAGGACGCGATCTCCGGGAATATCTGCCGGTGCACCGGGTATCGCCAGATCGTCGATGCGGTCATCGCGACGTTCAGTGACGAGGAGACCACATGACCGTGGCAGTCGGTCCTCGCTCCCCTCGAAGCGACGGTGAGGAGAAGGTACGCGGCGACGCGGTCTTCGGCGTCGACCTCCGCCTCCCCGGGATGGCCCACGCACGGTTGCTCCGTTCTCCCGTGCCCGCAGGTCTGGTCATCTCCATCGACATCGCCGCCGACGCGCCACTCGGTCGAACCGGCATGGTCTTGTTCGACATGCCCCTGTTCGCTGATGAGTACATAGCCTATGAGGGGGAACCCCTCGCAGCCGTGGTCGCTGAGACACCGGAATTGGCCGAGGCTGCGGTTCGAGCGATCGAGTTCGACATCGAGGAGCAGGTGGCCGTCGCCACGCCGAGTGAGGATTTGGAGGATGGAGCGAGACTCGTTCATCCGCAATGGGCGAGTTTCAAGACGATGAACGACGGTGAATGCCGCGCCGCGGCAACATCCTGAGCGAGGTCGTAGCTGATCCCGGGGATGTGGATGCCGCGTTCGAGGCAGCTGACCTGGTGGTGGAGGACACCTACCGGACCCCGAGGCAGTACCAGGGATATCTTGAAATGAAAATGGCACTGGCGACCTCCGAGGGCGGTCGATACACGATCCATGTCTCTCATCAGTTCCCTTTCAATGTTCGCGACCGGGTGGCGCAAACACTTGGTATCTCGAAGTCGTCAGTACGCGTCATAGGCCATCACATCGGTGGTGCCTTCGGCGCCAAGTTGGACATAGGCCTCGAGGCGTACGCGGCGCTCCTTGCACGACGAACGGGGCGGCCGATCAAGATGGTCGATTCCCGGTACGAAGACCTCTTGACGGCACCGTGTCGCGAGAACGCAGTCGTCACGATTCGCTCGGCGCTTTCGAGCGACGGAACGATCCTTGCCCAGGACGTCGATGTGGTCTTCGACAGTGGTGCGTACGCGATCGATGCACCGTTCCTCACCAGTATCCCGATGTTCATGTTCGGATCCGTGTATTGAGTCGGTACTGCAAGGGTGGTGGCGCGATCGGTCTATACGAATACGGCTCCTACGGGTGCGTTCCGCGGTGTGAGTGGTCCGCATCTCGTGTTCGCTCTCGAGCGGCACATGGATCACATCGCCCTCGAACTCGGCATGGACCGGCGGGAGTTTCGTCTGGGCGCTCTCGCTCACGATGGTGACGCCATGTTGAACGGACAGGTCCTGGAGGACGCATCGATACTCGCAGAGGCGTTCGCTGCAGTCGAGGACAGGGCGCCGTGGGCCGAGCTCAGCAAAGGGCCCAACCGCGGCGTCGGCATCGCAGCGACCGTCTGGCTCACGAACCCGATGCCCGGCCAAGCCACGGTCAAGCTCAACGAGGATGGCACTCTCGGAGTCGTGACGGCGGCGACCGACAACGGATCGGGCGCGGTCACGATGGGGCTACGCCAGATCGCAGCTGAAGGTCTCGGCCTATTCGCCGATCAGGTGGTCGTGAGTATGCCCGATACCGATGTGGCGGCGTATGACGCCGGATCACAAGGCAGTCGGACAACGCATGTTGTCGGCAGGGCTGTCTTCAATGCGACGGCAGCGGTCAGGAGGTCGGTCGAGAAGACGGCTGCGTCGATGCTCGAGGCTGCGCAAGAGGATATCGTCGTCGAGTCTGGCTTCGTTCAGGTCAGGGGCGTCCCATCATCCCGGATATCGTTGGCCGAAGTGGCGACGACCGCGATGTTCACCGACGGACCGATAGCCGCGAGTGCCTCGTACGTGACGCCGCCGCCGACATCTGACCCGACATGTGCCACCGGCATGCTGTTCTCCGCTTGGCCGATTCCGACATACCATGTCCACGTCGCGGAGGTCGAGGTCGATCCGGTGACGGGGAAGGTCGCCGTGCTGCGCTACGTCGTTGCCCAGGAGGTCGGCGGCATCATCAATCCTGACGGCGTCGAAGGCCAGATCCAGGGAGCGGTCGCGCAAGGTATCGGTCACGCGCTCTGGGAGCGCCTTGACATCGACGCTGGCAGGTACATGCAGCGGTCATTGGAGACGTACGGATTGCCGTTGGCCGTTGATATGCCAGACGTTGAGATGGTGCTGCTCGAACATGCAAGCGCAGCCGGACCCTACGGCGTGAAAGGTGTAGCAGAGCCGCCGATCGTTCCTGTCGCGGCCGCCATAGCGAATGCGGTGGCCGATGCGCTCGGGCAGCCGATCGATGAGCTTCCCATCACCCCCGAGGCGGTGCTCGATGCCCTTCAGGCGCAGTAAGAACGTCGAAATGAGGTCGCAGTGCGTGTAGGTGTCGACGTCGGTGGGACGAACACCGATGCGGTTGCGATGGAGGGGCGGTCGGTCCTTGGTGCGACGAAATCGCCGACAACGCCAGATGTCACCCTCGGGATCCTCACGGCTCTGAGGTCCCTCATCGATAGCGGCGTGCTCGTGCCGCGCGAGGTGACAAGCATCATGATCGGTACAACCCATTTCACCAATGCTCTCGTCGAGGCGAAGCGCTTGGCGCCGACAGCCGCCGTCAGAATCGGCCTTCCAGCCACCACCTCTCTGCCGCCGCTCGTCGATTGGCCGGCCCGGCTGCGCAGTGCGATCGGCGATCATGCGTATCTCTGTCACGGTGGGCATGAATTCGACGGTCGGCCCAGCGGTGCGCTTGATCGTGACGAGCTGAGACGTATCGCGGTCGACGCCGCGGCCAAGGGGATTCGCTCGATGGCCATCACATCCGTTTTCTCCCCGGTGAATGGCGAGTTCGAGCTTGAAGCCAGCGAGATCGTTAGGTCCGAGGTTCCTGAGATGGCTGTGAGCCTTTCGAAGGAGATCGGTCGAATCGGGTTGCTTGAACGGGAGAACGCGACGATCATCAACGCCTGTCTTCGGCCGCTGGCGGCGCGCATCATGGGTGCTATCGAGTCGGCTGTTGCGGAGCTTGCGATCGCCGCACCTCTCTACATCAGCTAGAACGACGGGACGCTGATGACTGCTGAGCACACGAAGCTGTATCCCGTGGCTACGTTCGCCTCGGGGCCGACGAACTCCATGCGTGGCGCCGCATTTCTCAGTGAGGTCAGTAACGGCGCCGTGGTCGACATCGGGGGAACCACCGCCGATATCGGAGTGTTGGTGAACGGTTTTCCGAGGGAGGCGTCGCTCACGGTGCAGGTCGGCGGAGTCCGCACCAACTTTCGAATGCCAGACGTGCTCTCTCTTGGAGTCGGCGGTGGAAGCATCGTACGCGATGTCGGAGACGGTGTCACGATCGGTCCCGACAGCGTCGGTTACGAGATCCCCTCGCGCGTCATCGTTTTCGGCGGTGACACGCTGACATGCACCGATGTGGCGGTAGTCGCGGGCCTGGCTGACATCGGTGACGCGAGCCGAGTGATGGACCTTGACCCGGGACTGGTGAAGAAAACCGTCGCAGAGATCCAGATCGCCATATTTGATGGTGTGGGCCGTATGAAGACGTCGGCGGAACCGATACCCGTGATCGTGGTCGGTGGGGGAGGTGTGTTGGTGGATGACGAACTCGAGGGCTCGTCGGTCGTTGTGCGTCCCGAGCACTTTTCGGTGGCGAACGCCATCGGCGCAGCGATTGCCCAGGTAGGAGGCGAGATAGATCGGATCTTCACCATCGCGATCGATGGGCGGGAGGCCGCTGTTGAAAAGGCGAAGGAAGAGGCCGCTCAGCAGGCGGTCGATACTGGTGCCGAACCCTCAACTGTTACGATCGTGGAGGTACCGCTGGCGTATCTTCCGAGCAACGCAGTCCGTATACGAGTCAAGGCTGTTGGCGACCTCCGGCAGTGAAAGTGAGGAGAACCCGTGGGCGATGATCGATACCTGGAAGGTCATACCGCGCTCGTCACGTCGTCATCACGAAACCTGGGTGCGGCGATAGTGAGAGCTCTTGCCAGCGCGGGAGCGGATGTTGTTGTCGTCTATCACGATTCTGTGGATGCAGCCACATCGTTGATCGCTGAGTTGTCACCTGGACGCCACAAGATGGTGTTCGGTGATACGTCTACAGATGGCGGCATCGAAGCCATGGTAGGCGTTGCCGTGGATGCGGCCAGCGGCGAAATCGATATCGTCATCAACAACTCGGGACCGTTCTCGATGGTACCGTTCGTAGAACTCGACCCTTCACAATGGGATCGTATCTGGACAGGTAACGTGAAGGCTGCCTATCTCACGACCAAGCTCCTCGCTCCGGCGATGAGTGACTGGGGTCGTATCGTCAACATCTCAGCGGGTTCCGCGTACATCCGGAGCCACTCGATATACACGCTCTCGAAGAACGCCATGATCACCTTGACAGAATTGTTTGCCATTGAGTTGGCTCCCACAGTGAATGTCAATTGCGTGGCGCCGGGTCAGATCCTCGAATCGCTCGCAGACGTGGCGGAGTTCGATCCGACGCTGGCCGAGCGAACGCTTGATGCGACGCCGTTGGGTCGCTTTGTCACGCGAAAGGAAGTGGCTCGCATTGTGGCGGAACTGTGTGGTCCCCGATTCGACGCCGTCACCGGTGTAACGATTCCGATCGATGGCGGCTGGCGGTTGCGAGCCTTCTAGTGGCCAGACGCAGAGAGCGAGAACCGATCCGACGGCACCCCGAGCGTCCCAACCGCTGGCAAGTCCGATATCGTGACCCGACGGGCGGCAGCGCTCAAGGAACTTCGCACGGAGGAAGGATGCCGAAGCGTTTCTTGGCGCCGTGCGTACCGATCTTCGCCGTGGTGAGTATGTTTACCCATTCGCCGGGAGACAGACATTCGCATCCTACGCAGCGACGTGGAAGACGCTGCGTGAGAATTCGGACCTGAAACCGTCAACTCTTGAGCGCGATAGGGATTACCTCAACCTGATGCTCCTGACATTCGGAAAACGACAGGTAAAGACGATCAAGCCAACTGAGATTGAGGTGTGGTTATCGACCCTTGAGTGTGCGTCATCGACGCGCGCAAAGGCCCTCCAGAAGCTTCGAGGAATCCTCGAACTCGCCCGCAAGGACGGAGCGTTCAAGGTCAATCCTGCGTCAGACGTGAAGCCGCCGAAGATTGTGTACGACAGGGTCGGCCGAGCACTGACGGACGATGAACCCCATGCCATCATTGAGGCTGCGGAGGTCGTGAACGAAGACCAGGCGTTGATCGTGTGGTTGATGGTCCGGAGTGGGATGCGAATCGGTGAAGCCACCGCCCTCAGACGCTCCGATATTGATTTCGATGAGGGCACCATTCGCATTGAGCGCACTCTGACGAAGGACGGACGTGAGAGCGCCGTGAAGGGTCGCAACCGCGCGGACGAGGGCCGAACCATCCCGATGTCTGACGATGTGGAGCGCCGCGTCAGACAGCACCTAGCCGCTCAGACGGTGACCCCGCTCGACGGACGGCTGGTGACCTCGCCTCGAGGCAAGCCAATCCGGTATGACAACTGGCGACGACGGGTCTGGTACGGGATCGTGGAACTCGCTGGTGTGGGGGATGTGCACGCGCACGATCTGCGCCACACATGCGCCACCTGGCTGTTCGTAGTCGACCGCTGGACACCGGGCGAGGTACAGGCCTTCCTCGGACACAAAGACCCCCGAGTCACGCTCGCGATCTACACCCACATCGACGCCGACCAACTGCCCAAACCGGCACCAATGTGGACACTTTGTGGACACCTGGGGACCTGACACGACCACCGAGTCAAGCGCTGCAACGGTTTCGGCCGTTTCGACGTACGCCCTTACAAGGAAGAAGTCGGCGGTTCGAATCCGTCAACACCCACTGCGAAGACTCCCGCACGCCGCATTGGAGGCGTGCAATGTTTCATTGCGGTACCCTCACTTCGGTGAGGCGACGCCTACGTGGTCGACGACTACGACTCCGATCCATGCGAGAATGGTTCCCGCTGCCTATGAAAGCTCATTGATGTCCGGCAACTCGATATTCACCATGACTGACACGGCCATTGTCACCGTGACGCATGTCGACGCGCCAGAAGTCGTGACCTCGGCCCATTTTGACGAAGTATTGACTGACACATACGAGCGCGTTGGTGCGCTCCCGGGGATGCTCCAGAGAATTGCCGGCATTCAAGAACGCCGATGGTGGCCTGAGGGGCATCTGTTCACCGACGCTGCCGCAGCCGCGGGGGCGAAGGCGATCGAGGGCAGCGGGGTGCGTGTTGAAGACATCGGTTTGCTGATCGACACGTCTGTGTGTCGCGACCGGCTCGAGCCCTCGTCAGCGGTAACCGTGCACAACACCCTTGGCCTCTCAAGTTCGTGCCTCAGTTTTGACCTCTCCAACGCGTGTCTCGGGTTTGTGAACGCCCTCCAGGTTGCCGGCAACATGATCAGCAGCGGTCAGATCGACTACGCGTTGATCGTCGACGGTGAAGGCAGCAGGCTTACACAAGAGACCACGTTGGCCAGACTGACTCGCCCCGACGTCACCCTCGACATACTGCTCGCTGAGTTTGCAACTTTAACTCTTGGATCAGGGGGAGCCGCGGCCGTCATTGGCCGGCATTCGGACAACCCCGGAAGTCACAAGGTGGTACGGGGCGTTGCCCGTGCCGACTCGAGTCACCATGACCTGTGTGTTGGCGACCTCACCCAGATGAGGACCGACTCACGAGGGCTTCTCGACGCTGGCCTTCATATTTCGAAACTCGTATGGGGTGGGGTCGACCAGTGGGGATGGATGGAGGCTGATCGCTACATCGTGCACCAGGTTTCGCAGATTCACACGAGGATGACGTGCGACGTTCTGGGGATAGATCGTGCAAAGATTCCACTCACATTCCCCTTCCTTGGGAACGTTGGTCCGGCCTCGATCCCGATCACGCTGTCGCTTGAGACGGAGTCGCTCGACGTTGGCGACACCGTGTTGCTGATGGGAATCGGGTCAGGAATCAACACATCGGTGATCGAACTGCTCTGGTGAGCCGCAGCTCGAAGTCTTCCGCATCGTTACCACCACCGGGCCTGTACGGGCTTGATCCGCAGTGGTCGCGGCTCGTAACAACTCCCGGAATCGACGAGACCGGGCGCACCTGGCACATACTTGACAACTGGGTTGGTCGCGACGACATCGCAGATGTAACTTTGCTCTGCATCCACGGCAACCCAACATGGTCGTATCTTTGGCGGGAACTTCTTTCGAATGCGCCACCGGGGGTGAGGGTCGTTGCAATTGACCAGCTCGACATGGGGTTTTCGGAGCGAACCGGGCGGATGCGCCGATTCGCGCAGCGCATTGATGACCTTGACGAGCTCACCGATGAGCTGGATCTGCGGGGACCGATTGTGGTGGTCGCTCACGACTGGGGTGGTGCCATTGCGCTCGGGTGGGCAGAACGTCATGTTGCCCAGCTTGGCGGGATCGTCCTCACCAACACTGCCGTGCATCAACCCGAAGACGCCTCTGCGCCGGGACTCATCCGGCTCGTCCGCCTGCCGGGGTTCCTTGGTGTGGTCGGGAAGTGGACACCTGCGTTCCTCTGGGGAACGATGGCGCTCGCCAGGCCAAGACTCAAGCGTCCGATTCGCAGGGCGTACCGGGCCCCTTACAAGGGTTCGTCTCGAAGGCAAGGCATTGCGAACTTCGTCAGGGACATACCCCTTTTTAACAAACACCCAACACAGGCGCCGCTTGACAAGGTTGCCGCCGACCTCCACCTGCTTCGCGACGTCCCGACGCTGCTGTTGTGGGGTCCCTCTGATCCGATATTTTCAGACATGTACCTGCGCGACCTGACGGCGCGACTACCCCACGCCAAGGTCCACAGGTTTATCGGAGCCGGGCATATGGTTGCCGAGGATGTCGACATTTCCTCGGCAATCTCGGCATGGCTTGATCAGCTCGACGCCAGGCCAGTCGTGGCGGGTGATGTAGCCCGTGACGAACCATTGTGGGCGGCGCTCGATCGGCGATCAACGGATGATGACGCCGCCATTGTCGAGATGGGTGCCGACGGCGTCCAACGGTCCATATCGTTTGCGGATCTTGCAGCAGATGTTTCCAGGGTTGCGGCGGGTCTGGTGGACATGGGTGTGTCCCAAGGCGACCGTATTTCTCTGCTCATTCCGCCGGGGATCGACCTTGCTGTGTGTGTCTACGCCTGCTGGCGCATGGGCGCCGTCGTGGTCATTGTTGACGCCGGTCTTGGGCCAAAGGGAATGGGCGTCGCGCTCAACAGTGCCAATTCGCAATACATGATTGGGATCCCTAAAGCGCTGGCAGCGGCAAAGGTTCTCCGCTGGCCTGGGGTGAGGATCTGTTCCGACGTCGTTTCCAAAACCCGGCTGCGAATGCTGGGCGCCCGGTGTACCCTCGACGATATTCGCGCCCGGGGAGAGGGGAAGCCGTCGGCGCACGGACCCGAACCTGATGCAGATGCTGCAGTATTGTTCACCTCTGGATCGACAGGTCCAGCTAAGGGTGTTCTGTATCGTCACCGCCAGCTCCAGGCCCAGCGCGATGCGATCGTTGAGCTTTATGGCATCAAGGAAACGGATCGCCTGGTTGCGGCATTTGGTCCCTTCGCTCTGTTCGGGCCAGGTATTGGGATCACTTCAGCGGTGCCCGACATGGACACGACATCGCCGGGAACCCTCACCGCGCGGGCGCTTGCCGAGGCCGTGAAGGCGGTCGACGCGACAATGGTGTTCGGATCGCCGGCGGCGCTGCGCAATGTCGTAGCGACCGCTCGCGAGATGCCGGCCGAATTGGTCGGGGCCATGCAGGGCGTTCGTGTTCTCATGTCGGCTGGCGCCCCGGTGCCTGCGGAGGTTCTTCGCGAGGCCGTCAACCTCATGCCAAACGCTGAAGCCCACACCCCTTACGGGATGACCGAAGTGCTTCCTGTCGCAGACATTGCGCTTGCGCAAATTGAGAGCGCGGGTGAGGGTATCGGGGTGTGTGTCGGGCATCCGGTCAGCGGCGTCGAGGTGGCAATCAGCGCCCTTGACGGCGCCGGTGAGGCTGTCGGTTCTCTTACGACCGACGCTGGAGTCGTCGGCGAGGTGTGTATCAGTGCACGCCATATTCGCGACGGATACGACAATCTGTGGCTAACTCAGCACGCAGCATCGGATCCGAGCGGCTGGCACCGCAGCGGAGACGTCGGTTGTATCGACGTAGATGGTCGGTTGTGGATCGAGGGCCGCCTTGCCCACCTGATCCGTACAGGGTCGGGTCCGGTCACCCCGATCGGCATCGAACATCGGGTCGCAGCGCTTCCGGACGTAAAGCTCGCCGCCGCGGTTGGCGTCGGTCCTACAGGCGCACAAGTTGTGGTTGTCGTCGTCGAACTTGTCGAAGGTGGCAACAAGGCATCACTTGCAGACGAGTCGCTCGCATCCGAGGTTCGCTCGGTGGTCAATGTTGATGTGGCCGCGGTCTTGGTCGTCCCGAGACTCCCCACGGACTTGCGTCACAATTCAAAGATCGATCGCACCCGCGTCGCGGCCTGGGCCGGCGACATCCTCGCCGGCGGTCGGGTTGGCAAGTTATGAGGGTGTTTGTTACCGGTGCAACGAGCCTGGTGGGCCGTGCAGTGGTTGGTGTTCTTGTCGATCGCGGTGACGAGGTCTCTGTGTTCCAGCGCAGCCCGAGCGGCCTGGCGGTTACCGAACACCTTGGTGACATCGCGAACGCCGCGGCCATTGCCACTGCCATGGTGGACGCCGAAGCGGTGATTCACGTCGCCGCAAAAGTCTCGGTGACCGGCGAATGGGAGGAGTTTGAGAGGGTAAACGTCGCGGGCACGCGAAATATTGTTTCCGTAGCTCAGCGCACCGGTATCAGGAGGTTTGTGCAGGTGTCGTCGCCGTCGGTCGCCCACACCGGTGTGTCCTTGATAGGCGCAGCCGCGGGAGTGGCGCAGCCAAAACGGGCACGAGGCCACTATGCGCGAAGCAAGGCACTGGCCGAACTCATAGCGCTCGAGGCGTCGTCGGACGCCATGTCGGTCGTGGCGATCCGCCCTCATCTCATCTGGGGGCCTGGCGATACACAGCTCGTTGGTCGGATCGTTGAACGGGCCAGACAGGGACGCCTGGCGATTATCGGGTCGGGCACTGCGCTCATTGATTCGATCTACATCGACAATGCCGCCGATGCATTGGTTGCCGCCCTCGACAATGCTTTCTCGATCCGAGGTCGTGCATTTGTGGTCACCAACGGCCAGCCCAGACCGGTCAGCGAGCTAGTTGGACGAATTGTCGCCGCAGCCGGGATAAGGCCGCCGCGGCTCAAAGTGCCGTACCAGGTCGCTCGCGCCGGGGGATTGGCGATCGAGAAAGTGTGGAATGTGCGCCACCTAGAGAGCGAGCCTCCAATGACGAGCTTCCTTGCAGAGCAACTCGCAACCGCTCACTGGTTCGACCAATCCGAAACACGCAAGGCTCTTGACTGGGAGCCGAAGGTCAGCCTCGACGAGGGATTCGACCGTTTGCGGGACTGGTTTTCTAAGCAGACGTGATAGCTCGTTCGATGGACCTGCCGACAACTTCGAAGGCAGCCTCCCCGAGTGCGTCATGGTCGGCTTCCATGTCGCCACACGAGACGGCGAAGACGACGTCGCCGTCGTATCGCGTGTGGGCTGGGCGGAGCGTGACCGCAAAGGCGTCGTGAGCGCGGACAATCAATCGTCCAAGTTCGGGCCGGGTGAGCTTGGCGTCAGTGGCGAGGACGACGAGCGTTGTCTGTTCTCCCAGTGTTGGGCTCATCGCTGGCGGGCCAGGGACCGGTATCCCACCGGTGAGCGGGTCTCCCTCAATGGTGAATACGTCTCCGAGGGCGTTTACCACCGCAAGCGCCGCAATGGTTGCTCCACGACAGGTCGTCGCAAACGAGCCAAGACCCCCCGGCTTGACAGCGTCTACGCCACGCCATTTGGCAACGGTTGCGCCGGTCCCCGCACCGAGCTGCCCCATCTCGACGGGCCCGCGCGATGCAGATTCGAACGCTGCAACCCCGTTATCTGCGCTGGGCCGCACGGAAGAATCACCGACAGCCAGGTCGAACAACACGGCAGAGGCGACGATCGGGACGACGCCGGCAACGGTCGGGTAGCCGCGCTCGGTTTGTTCTAGCCTGCGGGCGACACCATCGGCGGCGGCGAGACCAAAGGTGCTGCCACCGGCCAGAACAATGGCTTGGACTGTTTGCACCGTCATGCCACGACCAAGCAGGCCCAGTTCGCGAGTCCCGGGAGCTGCACCACGGATCTCGGCGGCCGTAACGTTGGGTTCAGGCAGGTCGACCACCGTAACACCGGTGGCTGCGCTCGCATCTGTCCAGTGTCCGACACGCACGC
>JADFQA010000040.1 GCA_022562055.1 Acidobacteriota bacterium
CAATAGAACCCCGACAGATCCAACTCGGCGACCACATCAACAATGAACCACGCCAAATGATCCGAAGGCAACCAGTCAGACAACGACGGTGGCATCAACAACAACTGATCCCGCTCAACAGTACGTACATTCACCATGACACCATTGTCCCGCGCGGCACACCAAAACGCGAGAACCCCACACATTCATACGACAGCCCCCGAGAGCAGGGGTTTCGCCGCGTCGTGGGTGAGGGCATTGGGCAGCGGATAGGCCTCGGGAGCCAATCTCGGGGCCCAACCGTTCGTTCTTTGCACGATTCAGGCTCCCAACTGACTGGGTCCTGGGGGCACTCCCACGCTCGGAGCCCGGCCTTGTCGATCTCCGGAAACGTCGGCATGGGTGACCACGCCGGAGACCTCCCGTGCTGCTGATCCATCACCTGTGAGACAGTTCTCTTGTCGAACAGGTGTTCGTCTGCGGCCCGAGGTTGGGCTAGAATCCATACAAATCGATGACGCAGACAGCGACACCGCCGGACTAAGGGTTCAGCGTGGCACGAAATATCACACCGGCGCAGATGAGAAGCCGGATTCGCCAGGCGCAGCAGAAGCAGCGCCAGACCATCAACAAATACAACAGCGCCGTCCGTAAGTACAACAGCGATGTGAACCGCGCCGTCAACAGCTACAACAGGGACTTGGCAGCGCACAATTCACGGGTTCGGGCTAACCGACAGCGACTCAAACGTGAGGTGGCGCGTCTGATCTCCTCGAGAACCACGACCCGATACGTCGCATCCCAGAGATCGGTGTTGACGCTCCAGCAGTCGTTCTCTCGAATCGAAGCCTCAGCCGAGGCCGGTACGTGGCACGGTGGAGCGGACCTATTCGACCTCAGTGAGGGCGAGACGGCCAACAGCGTTGCAGTCCTGAACGCACTTCTGACCGAGCGAGGGCCAGAGGGCGCGACCGATTCCGATCTGTCGCTACAGAGCACATCCATCACACACGAACTCGTGGAGATTTCACCTGATTTGGATGCCCGATGGCACGGCGCGCTCTTCTCCCTGAGTCCGAATAATCCGGATGCTGCTCGCCACTTCTGCACGAGTGCCCGGGAGATCCTGGCGACGATCCTCGAGGATGAAGCGCCGGATGACCAGGTGATCGCAGCCAACCCGCACGCCGACAGGACCGAGAAGGGCGGCGTTACGCGCCGTGCTCGTATACGGCACTGTCTTGACAAGCGGGGTACCTACGATCTGGACCTCGAAGCCTTCGTCGACGATGATATCGAAGATGTGATCGCGCTGTTCCGGGACTTCAACGATGGAACGCACGGCACCGCAGGCCGGTTCGACCTTCGGCAGCTCGTCGCGATAAAGAACAGGGTGGAAGGTGCGATCCGCTTCCTTCATCGCATTGTGCGGTAGGTCCCGACACCATCGCCGCTCGCGCGCGTCGTGTCATGCTCCCTGATTACGTGTAGGCCGTCCGCTGACTGGGAGTTGTCGAACAGCACATCCGTGATCGCCTCGGTCGCTTCCTGCTTCTCGCCGCCGATGAGGTGTCCGTAGATGTCCTTGATGATCGGGACCGAGGCGTGGCCGAGGACCTCGGAGACGACCCACAGCGGAGTGCCAGGGGCGAGCATGATCGAGGCAGCGGAGTGGCGCAGCTCGTGCGGTGTCCAGTGCCCGACGTCGGCACGGGCACACAGTCGGCGGAAGTAGTGGGCAAAGTTATCGGGATCGTCCCGGCGTGCCTTTGCCGATCGTGAACACGAGACCCGATTCCTCCCATCCCGGTCCGGCGGCCAGCCGTTCTTGAGCTTGCGGTGCCCGGTGTGACCGGAGCAGCCCGTCGAGAGCCGGCGTGAGATGGAGTGTTCTCCTCGACTTCTTCGTCTTGAGGTTACGGGAAATGCGGTGCGTTCTCCTGCCCGACTCTTGTCGGTGCTCGATTGGGAGCCTTCCCCGCCGTAGCCGACGGCGCTCGTGATGGTGACGCCCTCTGAGCTCAACCGTTGCAGGTTCGGCAGGTGCAGCTAGTCGGCCCCCAGGCACGGCAGCATGTCGCCCCGCCATTGATCGACGACAATCAGCAGGACGTTGCGTGGCATCAGGGCTTTTCGCCGCGCGCTAGCCGGGTGTTGATGTCCGCGATGACCGGTTCGATGTCGCTCAGACTGTCGATGACGTAGTGCGCGCCGGCCCTCTCCAGGATGTCGCGGGTTTTGGCGACCCGTTGGGCGATCTCGGCGTCGGACATGGCTGCACCTTCCTCGGGTGAGTCAACATCCATGTAGTTCGAATAGCGAGCCACGCCCACCCCCCAGCAGCCGGCGTTCTGCGCCTCGCCGATCCCCGAAACCGTGTCATCGACCTTGACCACCGACTGGATCTGGTGAACGCCCATCAGATCCAGGTTACGAAGGAGCATGTGCGGCGCAGGTCGTGCGCCGTGGACGACATCATCACCGGCGACCGACGCGTCGGGCGTGTAGCCCTGCTTCTCTGCCTCTTCTTCGAGAACATCCACCATCACCCGGGTGAACCCGGTGGTGGAGCCGATTTTGATGCCACTCGCCTGCAAACGGCTGATCACATCGGCGATCCCGGGCAGCAGGTCGGTGTAGTTCCGCAGGCAGTCGAGTTGGAGCGGTACGAAGTCGGCGAACATCGCGTCGACATCGCTCTGATCGGGGTACTTGCCTGAGACCTTCTTCCAGCGTTCGCGGATGGCAGGATCCCGGGTCAGCTCGGCGATGTGGAGGTCCTTGCGCAGACCCATCGGACCGCGTGCTTCGGCCATGGAGATCTCGACGCCCTGTCTAAGGAACACTTCGACGAAGACGACGGCAGGCGCCACGACGTAGGCGTCGACTGTGGTCCCGCTCCAGTCGAGCACGAGGGCTTGGACCTCGCCGCGGTAGGACCGGCTGTAAACGAATTCTGACATGGCAATCTCCTTCGGTTTGATTTCTTACTACGGCTGGGTCATACCAACTCGAGAGACTTCGCAGCCGCGCCGAAGCTCGTCTTGTCGCCGACGAAGTTGCGTCCCCGCTCACCGACGAAGGCGGCCGTGACGATGTCATCCCATCTCTCGATCGCAATACCGATCTCCTCGACGCCGGTGGCAACTCCGAGCGACACCATCCAGCTCTTGAGTGACCGGGCGCCGGCACTGAGATCATCGCCGTGAATCGCCCTCAGGGCCGATCCGCGAAAACCGGTGAGATCAGCCACGCTTTCGAGAACGACAGGCAACGTGAATGAGCAGGCAATTCCGTGGGGGACGTCGTAGTCGAGCGTTATGGGATACGACAGGTTGTGGGCGATCGCCGTCTTCGTGTTCGAAAAGGCCAGGCCTGCGAACAGGGCTGCCTCGGCCATCCGGGTTCGTAGGTCGAGGTTCGCCAGATCCTCGATCAGCCGGGGAAGACAGTCGAGGATCTCACGTGCGGCCGCGACCGCGAATCGGGCCGATACCGGATTGGCGTTGACGTTCCAAATGCTTTCCAAGGCATGCGACAGCGCGTCGAGTCCAGTCGAAACGGTGAGGGCACGCGGCTTGCCGATCATCAGCTCTGGGTCGACGATCGCGGTCTCGGCATACAGGGCCGGCCGGGATAGCGAGTACTTTTTTCCAGCAGCGTTGTCCCACACTGTCGCCCAACACGTCACTTCACTGCCGGTACCGGCGGTCGTGGGCACGGCGATCATCGCGATGACCTCGGTAGTGCAGGGCTGTCCGGCCTCGAGACAGGTTCGGACTCTGTCAAAGTCGCCAGCGGCTAAAGCGAACACTTTGGCCGAGTCGAGGACCGATCCCCCGCCGACGGCAACGATCAACTCAACGGGCCTGTCGAGCTCGGCGAACCGGCCACATTGTGACCCGAGCAGCTTGAGGTCGGGGTTGGGAGCCACGTCGTCGATCACCAGAGCGGGGTCCCCGGCGTTCTCGGCCAAACCAGCCACCAGGCGCCGAAACCCCTCGTCGGGGTAGGTGACGACCGCGTAGCGCCGACCCTCGATCGCCGAAGCGAGGGCCTGGAAACTGCCAGCGCCGAATCGGATCTTCACCGGGTTCGTGTAGGTCCACACCGGGCTAAGGATAACTCTCCGGTAGATATTCGTCTAATACATGTCTTCAATAGGATATATTGATTTTCTAGATGATAAGAACACAGCTTCGTTCGTTTCACGCGGTGGCCACCTATGGTGGTTTCACCGCCGCGTCCAAGGTGCTCCACATCGGCCAGCCCACGCTGACGACGCAGGTCCGAGCACTCGAGGCCCGCTACAACGTCGACCTTTTCCATCGGATCGGCCGAAAGGTCGTCCTCACCGAGGTGGGAAAGAAGCTACTCGAGCTGACGGTACGCATAAGCAGCCTCGACGACGAAGCCCACAGCCTCCTAGAAGCGCACGCGGGCCTCACCGCTGGCCGCCTACGCGTCGCCGCGGTCGGCCCGTTTCACGCCATCGACATGATCAGCGAGTTCAAGCAGAGGTTCCCCGGAGTCGAGGTCACGGTTCTCTTGGGCAATTCACAACAGACGATCGAGCGACTCCTCGACTACCAGGCCGATGTCGCGGTCACGGCCCATCTCGAGAGCCACGACCGTGTGCGGATGCTGCCCTACAGCACCCATTCGGTAGTGGCCTTCGTCAACGCCGATCATCGGTTCTTCGACCGCTCGACCATCTCCATCCACGAGATGAGCAACGAGCGGGTCGTGATGCGCGAGGAAGGCTCGACCACACGAACGGCCTTTGATATCGCCCTGAGTCGAGCAGACGTCAGCGTCGAGCAGGTGCTGGAGATCGGCAGCCGCGAAGGCGTCTGGAAAGCCGTCGAGCGAGGCATGGGTATCGGCGTCGTCGCCGACTTCGAATTTGTGGCCCATCCGCGCCTTCGTACTGTGGCCTTCGACGATGTGACGATCAGGACCGAATACTTCCTGGCCCACCTCCACGAGCGAGAGAGCTCACACCTGATCCGCGCTTTCTGCGACGTCGCCCTCACCGCCGCGACCTGAACCGGGGCCGCTATCGGGTCCCCGTGAGGCTCAGATCCACGAAAGATCAGTTTCCCGTGATGTCATTTCGACCGATGCCCGACATCGCTCGAATCCGACGAAGGTCTCGTAGCGACCTTAGAGGTACTTGTTTGTCACGCCACGAGCTGACGGTCCGGACCAGCCGATTGAAGCGGCTTCTCCCCTCGGTACTGTCGCAGCGACGGCACTAAACCCAGATGCGGAGCCACTGGCGGCTTGCCGAGGTGTTCTCGCGACGCCGAGGCGGCAGCGACGGTTATCACTCGGCCAAGCATCCCTACTGTCGCGAACGCGGTGTGGGGAGGGTTGTGTGTCGCGACCGCCGCCCGGGCATGTCTCCTCGTGGACCGGTCAGTCGATGCCGGAGTGTGTCGGGTCTTGATCGCCATTCGGGCGGTGATTTGGGGCGTGGCGAGGCGAGCCAAGGTAAGCAGGGCGAGTACGTAAACAGCCGGGCCGTAGCCCCAACACGGGAACCAGAACGAGCGGGCGATGACAATACCCGACAAGAACCCGATCGGGTACGAGTCCTCGATGAGGAAGCGTAGAAATCGCCTAATCAAGATCTTACCCCTCTGTTCTCCTACCACTCGCCGCTCTGTTTCTTGTACACGCCGCCCACCAATCTCGAGGTTTGGCCCGATCGGGAACAGTCCGCCGCGGCGCTGTGTTCTGGCCAGACGACAGCGATTTGATCAACTGGTATCTGGACACCAACGCCAACCTGGTTGATGCACTCGAATCAGCGCCGCCCGATGTGGAGTCCTTCACCTTCCTCCCCGCACCGTCTCCCCTTGCGATGTGGGCCAGGCGCCAGGCGCACGAAACGGCGATACATCGGTTCGACGCCGAGAACGCTGCCGGCATCGCGTCCGAGTTCGACCCAACGTTCGCCATCGACGGAATCGATGAACTGCTCGCCGCGTTCGCGCCACGAGCCGATGCCTTCCCCTTTTCCCATTCTGTCGCCTGTTCGACCGATGGCGGGTGCAGAACAGAGAGAGAGGCAACACGACAGGAGCGCGCTGAAACTTGGAAGCGATTGCTCCGTCCTCGCCTCCCGCTGCACAGGCGAAGCTCCCGGTTCAGTCCAGGTGTCCGAAGCTACTCCCCGAGTCGGGGATAGCGGAGATCGTGCAGCCGATCCTTCACTCGGTTTGCTGTTTCAACGGGGTTCCCTAACACTTCGAAGTCCCACAATCGGATCACAGCCCACCCGATTGCAGCGAGCTCGACATTCGCTCGACTATCTCTGGCTATGTTTTCCGCGATCTTGCGGTCCCAGAACTCGCCACTTTGCCCAGCTTTGTACTTCGAGGGATGCCCATGCCAGAAGGCTCCGTCGACGAACACGGCGAGCCTGGCCGGGCCGAATGCGATGTCCGGGCGCCCAGGCAGGTCGCGCCGATGACAACGCCAACCGCGAACGCCGAGCGCCCACAGAGCACCGCGCAGGGCGAGTTCGGGCTTTGTATCGCGGTTCTTGACCCGGCGCATGATCCGGCTTCGCTCTTCTTGGCTGAACACGTCGGGCACGGTCGACTCCCGGTTTGACGAGAGGCTTTACGGTACCATCCAACCGGTGACGCCCACCGATTCCCCAGACAATCTCCCCCTCGCTGAACTCGCTGCCAAGGCAATCGCTGCGCTCCGTCTCGTTGACGAGACCGATTCGGAACGTGATAACCAGCGGAAAGTGATCGAGGCTGCTGTCGCCATCGAGGAGATGGCACGTCGGTTGAGGGGTGGCAGCTCAGGGCGAGACGTCATCCTCGAACTCCTGAAGACCGCCTCGCCGGACGAGGTCTCCGCCGACTTTCTGCGCCATGCCTCCGGAATACAGGAGTCCGCCCGCCGCATTCGGGAGCTTCGAGTGGAATTCGGATACGACGTGGAAGCCACGGGGTCGGGCTACAGGTTGCTTTCGATCGAACCTAACCCCGCAGTCGCGAAGAAGTGGACCGTGATGAACGAGATCAGGCGCCGGGGCACGTCCGCATTTCAGAGAATCGAGGCTCTCTTCCGCGCACGCCTCGGTGAAATCGTCACAACAAAGGATATCGTATACGTTTCGAAGATCAGTTCCGGTCCGAGGCGGGTGCGAGAGATGCGAACCGAGCACGGTCTCCGAATCGAGTCCCATAAGGACAACCCGGAACTACGCCCCGGAGAGTACGTGTTGCTGGACCCCGAACCGATACCTGCTTCCGAACGCGCTGTCGGCGCGGGTCAACGCGAGCGGATACTCGAACGAGACGGCCACGTCTGTGTCATTTGCGGACGGGGGCCTGACCGTGAGAACCGTATCTGGCTAGAGGTAGATCACATCATCCCGCTGGCAGACGGAGGTGGAAACGACGACAACAATCTGCGGACCCTCTGCAATGAGTGTCACCGGGCTAGGCAATCATCGGGATTGGGGCCTTGAGTTGGTCAAGGACGCTACCGGCAATGGCCTGCGCTAGGCCCACCGGGACGGCATTGCCGATCTGCCGGGCAATTTCGATCTTCTTGCCGCACCACGAGAAGTCGTCGGGGAACCCCTGAAGGCGTGCGGCTTCCCAATGGGTAATCGGTCTGTTGACACGCGACTCGGGCTCGTCCGGCGTCCATTCAGGATGGAGGTACTGCCCCTTCTCAGGCTTGAAAAACTCGGTACGAATAGTGAGCGACGGAGCGTCCCAACGCATCCGACCCATCACGTCGGTCGTCCCGGACGGCTTATTGCGCCAGCAGTCCGGCATCAACTCATAGGGCAAGTCGAATCGACCCCCTCCCGGAGGTATGTAGTCGTACCGCTCGAGCGACAAGGGCCTCGGATTCCTGCCCAGATGGAGGTCCGCTGCCTTAAAGACTCCGGGGAGAGTCCGACCGAAGAACTCAACTCTGGAGTCTGGGAGATCCGGCGGCGCAGTTTCGTACGGAACATCAGCGAAAGCGTCTCGAACGGTGCGCCACGCGAGACTACCGCCCCCGTCCCGCGTATAACGAGGGACGGGTAGCTCCGGTCGTCCGATCCGCGACCCAACGACAACCGTCCGACGACGACGTTGCGACACTCCGAAGTCTGCTGCGTTGAGGATGGCCACATCGATGGTGTAGTCCTGCAACACACCCGAACGAATCTCCTCCTGGAGAAGACCAAACTCGTGCGACGACCGGAACCGGTCCACGTTCTCAATGACGAACATCTTCGGTCTTGCGGATTCGACCACGCGAACGTACTCACGCCAAAGCTTGTTGCGTGGATCGCCAGGGTCACGAGTACCGAGGTTCGAAAAACCCTGACATGGCGGGCCACCGATAACAACATCGACCTCCGGCACGGAGGCATCCGGCAAGTCACCGATATCACCCAAAAAGACGTGATCCTCGCCGAAATTGGACGCGTACGTGGCCGCCGCCGACAACTCCCATTCGACAGCAAGAACCGGGCGAAACCCCAAGTCGACGAACCCTTGAGTCATACCGCCACAGCCCGCGAAGAGATCAATAACGGTGTGCTTTCCATCCGGTTGCTTGTGAGTCATGTGAAAATCCCAGGCATGTAGTTTCTCCCCGAACACTACAAGATCGCTCCGACAGAAACTCGTCATAGTGAGTTCGTGGGTGCGCCACGATTTTCGCCCACTATCGGGTCGCTCAGACTGAGAGTGTCGGGAGCCGAACATGCCCCGTGGCGGTCGACGGGTGAGCACCGGCGGACCAACCGTTTCCCATGGTCCGCATTTGGACAGCCGGAGGAGAAGGGGGACGGGAAGCGGCGCGAACCGGTGCGTGGCGAAAACCCAAGGGGCACAAGAGGTCCCGCCAAATCACCACCGGAAACCGGACCCCCGATTCTGACTTCGGATCAGAAGGTTGGGGGTTCGAGTCCCTCCGGGCGTGCTCTGAAAGCCCATGCACTGCAAGGGCTTTCTCATGACAGAGGTACCTTGACCGTCTGACGCTTGGGAGCCATTCTCGGGAGTCGTTCGTCGCTCGATCGACGATCCGGCCGACCAACACACTGGTTTGGTCAGGACGGCATCAGTCACGAAGCGTCGCTCTACCTCTTGAAGGACCAGTTGTTCTCGTATCGCTTGGCGGTTGGAGTAGGCAGCGGACGGTCGTCCTTCTCAAGGGCTAGTCGGAACACCCGCATCGCTGTGTCTTTGTGTTTGGGATCTTGGTCGAGCCAAAGCTGATGCTGCGCGCCTACATACTCCGCCACAACCTTGCTCGGCAAGATGAAGAACCGGAACGACGTCCCCTCGTCGCCCGCGAAGTTCACGAAGCAATAGAAGAGGGAAGGGTCCACGATCTCTTCGTGCTTCTCGCCCATGATCCACTCGTAGTTGTAGCCGAACAGCTTCGAGCGTTTCGCGGCGCTTCCTTTCTTGCTGAGGTAGCTGCTGGTCTTTACCTCGAGTTTGTACATACGACCCGACTCCGGGTCAGAAACCAGGATGTCGACGTTCTTCGTGTTGCCGAGAGTCAGATTTGCGTCGTAACCTCGCAACGCCAGTTGGGAGAGCGTGGCGAATTCGCCCGCCAGCGCTATTGAGTTGGGACTCGGCTTGGTGTTCTTCATGTGCCGACCCTACCCAAACTCAACGTTCCCGACAGGGACAACTGCACAATCGACACTGTTCGAACAGCGTAGGATCTGATCGTGGCGACGGTCCCGAGAATCGCTGCATCCGCGACGGAGAGGTACTGCGTGGCCGACCGCTTGTCCGAGATCCTAGAGGGTGGACTTGGTTTCTTCTGGCCGGTTGTTTCGGGGTCGTTTCCGGACTTGGAGACGGACGAGCCTCGTAGCGGTTACATTCGCCGAGACGACGATGCAGTCTCCGTCGTTCTTCTAGTCGAAGATGCTTCCGAGGCCTTCGAAACACCTGAGGCGATCGGTCTGGTCGGGTATACACAACATGGCGGAGTGCTGATCCCGGACGTGTATCGAACCGGAACAACGATGAGTTTCGGTGGCGGACGTGCATCTGTCCACAGGTACGTCGCTCACAGCGTCCTCGGTGACATCAAGCCGCTAGACGCAACATGCCTGGACCTGGATTCGGTCTCGATGGACGTGAACGGAAATTCTTTGCTCCAGTGGGGCGGCTTCGAGGCGGTGGACCAGAGCGCTACAACGGACGAGCATAATCGCGTTCAAGAGCTCCAGATCAAGCTCAAGAACACTCCGGATCTCACTGTTCCGCTGAACGCCTCGACGACGCTACGACTCGCCGCTCACTGGTCAACATCGCAGGACTCCCAGCGGAGCCTATCGATCGAAATGGGGCTTCGCGTCTCCATCATGAGAACTGGGTCCTCCTCATTCGATCTCCTCACCCGGCTCCGACAGGTACAGGACCTGCTGGGGCTTGCATATGACGGCCACATCGTCATCGACCACATGCAGGCAGGCTCCCCGGGCCAGGAGCACGGAGCACCGATGTGGAGCGGCGCGCTAATGTCAGATTCGCCTCCAGCCCTTGCGGCAGATCGCGGGAAGCCCCCAATGTTCTCCCTCTTCGACGTCGGAGGAGCCGTCGGCGTGAGAAGATGGATGAAGTTGTACGACCGGTTCCCGCGATCAGTGGCACCTGTTTCGAACTACATCCGATACGGAAGCCCTTCCCCTGAAGTCCGCCTTCTCGAAGTGGCAGCAGCAATTGAACAGTGGGTCGCAACTCATCGCCGATCTACCCAGTGGGCGAGCAGAGGGATCAACGTCGCTGCAGCACTGGCCCAGCACGTCGGTGTGGCGTTCACCGATTGGGCTGGTCCGGCCGATCTGTGGGCGACGCAATTCTGGGACAGTTACAACGACCTGAAACACCTCAGGGGCGCTGGCCCGTCTCATCGCGAGGCGTTTCTCGCCGCTGAGACGGGCTACCGCCTGCTTGTTGCTGCCCTGCTCGACCGGGTTGCGGGCAGCAAGCAGCCGAGTCGGCAAATGCTGTCGGACTACCGCCTCAGAGAGATTGGTAAGGCCATGCGGGATGAGCTCGGAGTCAGTGCATGACCGCGAACGATTCTCGAGAGACCCGGATCCCGATACCGGGCTCGCAACGACAGATCTCTGGCTCGCCGGCAGCAATGCGTAGGTTGACCTCGTGAGGGAAGCCGCGGCAATCGGGATCGATTTGGCCTGGTCTGACCGCAACCTGTCTGGCTGCGTTGCGGTCGATAGCAAGGGCCGAGTGGTCGACGAACGACTCCTGGCTGCTGATGACGACATCGTTGAGTGGGTCGCCGCTCTCGCCGATGAGCACGCGACAGTCGCGATCGACGCACCCCTCCTTGTCGCGAACGAGACGGGCCGACGCCCATGTGAAGACGAGGTCGCTCGTGTCTATGGATCGCGGCACGCCGCTCCACACTCGTCGAACCGCCGGCGACTCATCGGCAGTCATGGCCGCATCCGGGGTGAGGATCTCGCTGCTCGTCTCGGAGAGTTGGGGTTTGGGGATCCGTGGTCCGATTCACAGAGGGTTGTCCTGGAGGTATATCCACATCCCGCGATCGTCGAAGTTTTCGGGCTTGATCGTCGGCTCAAGTACAAGAAGGGCAACGTTGCCGAACGCCGCGCCGGACTTCGCACCCTCGAGGGCCTCATCGCCGAACTGGCAAGCGCTATGCCGTCCCTTCACGCCCCAAGACTCGACATCACGGAGAGCACGGGCGGTGCCAGCCTCAAGGGAATCGAAGATCTCCTCGATGCCCGCATATGCGCGTGGATCGCCCGTCTCTGGCAACACGATCCAGAGCGAGTGACCATCTACGGCGATTCGACGTATGGGCATATCGCTGTCCCATCCGGATCTAACGTCGAGGCGAGCGAACCCGACTCCGCGAACCCGAGCTTGATATCGACACCTCTAGGTTCGTCGGACCTGAGCCGGGACGAAGAACGGTTTGAGATTGCCGTCGGGAACTTCATGCGATCCTGCATTGACCTCCAGGCGAATGAGGCGACATTTCAGGCCTGGTACGCCACCGCAGTCGTAGCTGAGTTCGGCCTCGCCCGGGTCTATCGAGAGACCCATGTGACCCGGGACGGACTCGTCGAGATCGCACCCAACGCGATCCGACTGCCAGATCTCACGGAGAAGGGGAACGAATTCTTCCCCGACCTATCGGTCTCGAAGATCCCAGCGATCGATGCTCGCCACACCGCTACCAGAGACCCCGCACTGCAGCACGCGGGGGTGATGCTCAACCAATTCAGCATCGTCACCGAGTTCAAGGCCACAGGATCCACGACGAAGCCGACGACGCCGAAAGCGATCCGAGCCGATCTGTCGAAGCTCGCGGTGTTTGCCGAGGCTTACAGTGCCGCGGCCCTCGATGGTGACCGTTCGCTAGCGACATACATGGTGATCCTCGACAACTTCGAGAAGTATGGGAAGCGGAAGCCACATTACGGACCCAAGAGGATGCTCGGAATTCTGAACGAGATGGTTGAACGGTGGCCAGTCGGAGTTTCCGTGCCGACGGTGCTCGTGGGATCGCGAACAGCCTCCGGCATCGAAATTGCGACGTACCGCGACTTCGTTCGATATCGAGGGTCTTGAACAGGATCACCGCGGCAACAACAGCGCGCTGAAGACTCTGAGCATTAGGACCGTTCATGGGCCCGGATGCTCCGGCAGCGAGAGTCTTCGTCCAGCGATGGCCAGCACCCTCGTCGGGAGCCAATCTGGGAGCCATTCGCCCTGGACTTGTGTGGACGGCTGTGGGACGTCTGCGGAATCGAAAGCCTTCCGTTCCGGGCTGTTTGGACTGCTGTGGACGCCCGTGGACACGGCTTGGAGATCTACGGATAAGAAGGTTGGGGTGTCTAGTCCCTCCGGGCGTGCCACTGAAACCTTGCTCAGGGGGTCGTGCGGCTGTGTACGGCTCTCGCCGATGGATGTTGGCGACCCGATTGCGACCATTTGCTGTGCCGAAAGCATGGTGGGAGGCGATCGAGACACTACGCTTCGCTCGGCTTGAAGCGAGTGCACGAACCGAAGGAGGGGCGATGAAGGTCCTAATCAAGGAATTCGCTGTCGATATGGAAGTGAAATCGAAGGGCATTGAATTCGAGGTCAAATCACCCGACGGTGCGAGCCATCTCGGTGACTGCTACGTCACGAAAACTTCAATCATCTGGTGCAAGGGCAGGACGACAAAGGCCAACGGAGTCAAGATCAGCTGGGAGGAGTTGACGGCTGTTCTTGCCTCAGACGTTACGAAACGCGCTGCGGTAAGGGCGGCCCGTAACGCGTAATCTCTTCTTGCTCGCCATAGATCTATTCGTAGCATCGGAAGAACCTACGGAGGCGGAATCCGGCTGGCGCTAGTCGAGCAAGGGACTGCTGATTCGCCACATCTAGGCCTCCCCTGGACGTCGGCGGCCAGCGATTCCCGATAGTCCTGTCACCGGGCCTCTTGCCCGCCGTGGGAGCCAAGTTGGGAGCCATTCCCTGTGGACGGCTGTGGACAGGAGTGGACGCCTGTGGAATCGAAACCCTTTCGTTCAGGACTGTGTGGACGGCTGTGGACGCCTGTGGACACGGCTTGGAGATCTACGGATCAGAAGGTTGGGAGTTCGAGTCCCTCCGGGCGATCCGGGAAGTCCCTACGGCGCAAGGCCTCGGGAGCGAGATGGACGCGTCTACCGGATGACGTCCGCGGGCTGCTCCGTCCACTCGCGTGTCTGTAAGAAGACGCGGCACAGTGCGACGTGTGCTTTCGGAACTCCCTTCCAGGGACAACTCGACTTTTCGACCTCGGTGCTCGCGATGGGTACGCCGATCGGCCGCGGACGCTTGTCTGCCAACCGAGACCACTCGGCATGGCGTCATTGTGCGGTACGGTATTTGAAGAGAGCCTTTCGGGCCGCCTTGGCGGTCGGTTTGTCAGGGTGCCCGTCGCCTATCGCGGAGAGAACCTGCTCGGTTTCGGGCAACTTCACGCGCCACGCCTGTTCGACCATTGACAGGAGGCCGTCGGCGCCGGCGGCGGGTCCCGCCCAGGCGCCGACGGCTGCCACCGGTCCCCACAACTCGATTACGACGCCCAGCAAGCGCACGAACCGTTCCGCATCGCCGGAACAGTCCATCTCGTCGCGGCTGCCGCTGAGCGTATCTATCCGCCATACAGTCACGTAGAGGCCAAGTTCGTCGTCGTCCTCAAGGAGGCTCACCGCGTGCACGGCTCCGGGGCCTATGCGGAGCAGCGCCCGGAACCCGAGTCCACGGCCCGTCTCGTCGGCCGTGTGCAATGCTTCCACGAGCTGTCGAGCTGCATCGTCGCCACGGTGCTCGATCCACGCGTCGATCTCTGCAATGGCTTCCGCCTCTGAAATATCCGACGCCGCTGCAAGCAGATCGGCGGCAGTCGACTCTCGCAACGCTCCCACGATAGGCGCCGAAGTCACCTTCGAAACGAGACGCTGGACAGCCCACTTCCCGAGCGGCGTCAGCCCGACGACGCCGTCGGTGCGGTCGGTTCCGCCATACTTGGTAGGGATCTCGGTCACATCTTCGACACGGGTCGTGCCGAACTCGCTCAGAATATCGAACGCTCTGCGGATGGAATCCTCGACGAGGCTCCGGTGGAAGGCACTCTTATCGGAGGGTAGGTCGTCGAGATTGAAGCGGGCATGGAGGTGGACCCAGGTGTCCTCGACGATCTCCTCGATCGGTGTGTCGCCATGCCGGTATAGATCTATCAGGATCATGGGAAGTAAGGCGTCGAGTTCCTCGGCGTACCAATCCCAGCCGTACCGATGGTTCCGATACCAGTGCTGAGTGGGGCCGATGGTTTTGAGAACGACAAGCCAGGCTCCATAGAGTGCTGCAAGTGGATCGTCGACCCAGTCGGCGTTGGGTCCGGGCAGCAGCTTCTTACCCTTACGTGTCAGCATCTCGGATTCGACCGCTATCCGGAATGCGAGATCGACCCCTCCAAGGTTGGCACTCGACCTCGTCTTGAACACGCGGTCGCCGATCTGCGTATCGAACCGGTCTCCACTATCCAACAGCCCGACCAGAGCCTTGCCGTCGGCGAGTTTGAGATTACCCGTGTCCGTTAATGGGCGGCCGGCGCCGACGTAGTCGACCAGACGTCGGAGCCGCACGAGCAATGCGGTGTCCCGGGCTGCGGACTCCAACTCGCCGGTGGGCGGCAGCACGATCGGTGGAAGCGGCCGGATCACGCCGCCCCCGAGGAAAGACGCATCGGTCCCCGGCAACGGCCCCAGCACTGCGTTCCGTTCGGCGAAGGACCGCTGGTTGAAATCTTCCATGAACCGCTGCATACCGTCGGCGTCAGACGGGTCGACACCTTCGGACTGAGCCTGGCTCCACAGCCGCTTGCCCATCGACCAGTTGCTCTCATCCATTACAGCGACACGAAACCGTGGCGCAAGCAGTTCGACCCGCTCGGCCAAACGGGCCGCTTGGCCCGCCGGCACGATCCCATCATCACCGAGGAACCGGAAGAAGCCTGCGAACCCGGCCACCACCTGATCGAGATCATCGGGATCCAGCATCACCTTCGCCGGATACAGACCTAGCAGGATCTCCTCAACCTCTACTCGCTCCCATCGGGAGAGATCTCCATCCAGATAGCCCCACTTGAAATCCATCACCTGAGCCGCGACCCAGCCCAAGTCGTGCCCATGAGGACTCAGCTCAAAGCGCGACGACAATTCATCCCTAGCCGCGTAAAAGGCTTCCTCGTCATCAGGTCCGTAGGACTTGCGCATGACGCGAACACTACCCGAACTCCTGACGACCACCTGGAGGAATGCCGCAACATGCCCAACAAGCGGACAAAAGAAGACAACAAGACCGACGCGGTATCACCCATACACCACATCACTGGACATGACCGAGCTGCGGAGGCGCTTGCAACGCTAGGGTGCCACCGGTACCGTGTCGCTGGCGAGAGGCGGGAGAACCGATGTCACTTGCGGAATGCCCAGAGTGTGGTCATACCGTGTCCGACCGGGCGTTCACGTGCCCCAATTGTGGTCATCCCCTGGTGGATCGCGAAGGCCCCGAGGCTCCGCCCCCCAAATCAAGCCCGGCGGGTGCCGCCGCTCGGGAGGCGACCGTCCGAGGGTGGACAGCGATCGCATCTGGTGCTCTACTCTCGGTCGGTTCTCTCATACCATGGCGGACCGCAACGATTCCTTTGACTGGAACCGTCAGTATTCCAGGCACGGAGGGCGACGGAATTGTGACTCTTGTGTTGGGTGTCATCATCGCCCTCGGAGGGGCCGTCGTAATCTCACAGGGCAGATCGAAAATCGGTTCAATGACCGCGTTCGCTGCGCTGCGCTCGCGTCGTGGATCGTGTACGAATCACTTCGGTCAGCCGTGGATGCCATCAGCATCTTCAACGCTACGGGTACGGGGCGCGCCAGCGTAGGAATTGGCCTATGGCTCGTCGCCATGGCCGCGATCGGAAGCCTGGTTGGAGCCTCAGGAATCCTGATCGTCAGCTTCCGAACGCGAGATACCTCACTCTAGGGACACTCGACAAACCAACCGTCGCGGAGAAAGTGCAAAACTGGCCGACGGTTTCATCTCTGGGCAGGTCGAGATGTCCGCGTCGAGTCCGCCGTGCTCTGCTGCTTGCGCGAAGAGCTTCGCTTCCTGTCCAACGACTGCGATGTGCTGGGCAATCTCCATGATGTCCTCCTAATCGGTCTGGGCAAGGGCCCCACTACTTCTCGCGATTTGTAACCCTGATCGGGTTCTCTCCTACAGCTTGCCAACGACGTGGGCGAGCACCTGTGACATCTGGTCGTGGGGGCTGAACTCGACCATCCTGATCGCTTCCTCGACCACAACTGTGTGACCGGGGGGCCAGTAGTAGATCTCGCCTGCGCCCACGACCTCTTCGGTGCCGTCCTCGTAGTTCACCCTGATGCTGCCCTCTATGACGAACCCCCAGTGCGGGCATTGACAATGGTCGCGCTCCAGACCCTTGAGCAGAGGGGTGAAGTCGAGGCCGGTCGGGTACTGCATGTAGGCACTGGTCATCCCGCCCCAGTCCTGTCCTCTGATCATCTCTCCCAGGGCCTCATGGGCGATTGGTAGGTCTTTGACGTTGCTCTTCATTCGCATCATCTCCTTATGGCTCGTACAGGCGTTGTCGCCCTTCTTGGATCGAGCCCACCTGTACTGCAAGTTGCAGTACACAATATACTGCATGTTGCAGTAGAGTCAAGTGCATGCCACCGAGAACGACAACATCCTCATATGCAGTCCTTGCCCTCCTCGCTCTCAAACCATGGACGGGCTACGAACTCACGCACCAAGCGCAACGAAGCCTCCGCTACGCCTGGCCCAAGTCGGAGCGTCTCCTCTACGCCGAACCCAAGAAGCTGGTCGAACTCGGTTTCGCCACTGTTCACCAAGAAGACAGCGGCAAGCGAACCCGCAATGTGTACACGATCACCGGAGAAGGTCGCCAGGCGCTCAACGAGTGGACACGGACCAGAACCCAGCCACCTCGACTCGAGATCGAAGCTCTATTGAGGGTGCTCTTCGCCGATCACGGGTCACGCGAAGATGTACTCGGAGCCCTCGACGAGTTCGAAGACGACATCGGCGAACACCACCAAGCCATTGTCGAACTCATGGGCTGCTACCTCGATGGCGGACACCCCTTCCCACAACGAATACATCTCTCGGTTCTTTTCGCCGCCTTCCAAATCGAGATGTTCAAAACCTTCGAACGGTGGATCGAGTTCGCGCGAGACGAGATCGATGAATGGCCAACCACCCAAGACCTCGGAATGACCCCACGCACCGAGACTCTCACACGCCTCCTCGCCCAGGACCAATCACCACTGAACTGACTACGGATCAGAAGGTTGGTGGTTCGAGTCCCTCCGGGTGTTCCACCGGAATCCCTTGTGCGCACGGGATTTCGCCTATTGGCCAACCAGCTTGATGACCGCTGGTCCGCGGTTGGTCCGAATCTGCACCGCGAGCGCATTGTTGCGAGCCTCGTCGAGCGCCACCACAAGAGCCTCCATATCGGACGGGAAGAGGTACCCCTCAGCGGGCCATCGTGACCGAAATCGATGATTGACCGAAGTGCACCTGGATCGCTTTGGGGTGCGCCCCTGTGATGAGCAGGGCCGTTCAGACATGCCTCACGTCGTGAATGCGGAGTCCCGCGGGCACCCGCGCGTCGGCGACGGGCGTGCCCCAGACCTGGCACCGGAAGTTGGAAATCCGTAGCGGCTTTCCCAGGGGCGAGGTGTAGACCATCTGCCGGTGGCGTCGCTTCAGGACATCGCTGCCTCCAAACGCGCAGCGGATGCGCCAAAGACATCGTCGCACTCCCCCCGCTCAAAGCTCATATGCGCAGCCGCGAACGGTGGACGCCCGTGCCGAACCCACAAGAGTCCGCGAGACGATGAGAAATAACAAACAAGGGTGAGAACGGGCAAGGCGTCGAGGCTCAGTATCGCAAGGGTTCGCCCCGATTCGCCAAGTCTGTGCGACCCTTGATCTCGACTGGGGCCAAGGGTTCAGGGACTCGGAGCTCCCCTGGTCCACGGGAAAATGGGAGGAGTCCCGGCTGACGCCGGGACTCCCCTGTTTCCGAGCTGTCCCCTCAATCGGTGACCCAACGCGTCCGCCCCATCGGGGCAGCCCGAGCTTGTCAGGAGTGTTCGCTCACCAGAAATATCTCGTCGGCAACGAGTCCATGAGCCTCGCGGTGAACGGTGTTGGCCGCTTCCGCATCCGGGGCCTCGACTAAGCAGAAGATCTTCCCTGCCTCTTCGTCGACCCAGTAGCGTTTGTACTCAACTCCGTATGCGCCTTGAGTGTCGAGATCGGCCTTGTGGGCACCGGCGACGTCACTCGCCGATATACCACCCTCGATGTTATGGACGTCCATGAACAGCGGCATGACCCGCTCCTTCCTTTCGTGGTCCCGATTCGAGCACCGGGATCCCGTGTCGAGTGAATGAAACAACGCGGGTGTTTGACGGGCCGTTTGACAGATACGCCGGTTTGGCCATATTTCGCGGTGCATGGGTCAGTACATCTACCTTCTCGGTCGTCCATCGATTGATCGCGGGTCGGACGATGTGTATCGGTTCCGCAGTCGCAAGAGCTGGGGACTATTGGCATATCTGATTCTGCGGGAGCGTCCACCCACTCGCAGCCAGTTGGCCTCCCTTTTGTTCGCGGAGGCGGATGACCCGCTCCGCGCCCTCCGTTGGGGCCTCAGTGAGATCCGGCGTGCCCTCGGCAACGACGCATCTCTCGAAGGCGACCCGGTGGTGCTGGCCCTCCCCGCGGGAACTCTTGTCGACGTCGAGGTCGTCACGCGGGGCCTCTCGGCCAACGCAGTACGTTTACCCGGGCTGGGTGCGGAGCTGCTGGACGGCATGGCATTTCGGGACGCCGCCGCATTCGAGTCCTGGCTCCTCTCCGAGCAACGTCATATCGCTGCCGCGTCCGAAGCGATCCTTCACGAGGCCGCCCTTTCTTCGATGTCGCTCGGAGCGCTGGAGGACGCAATCGACTACGCGGTTCGAGTCGTCGGGATGAATCCACTCGAGGAGAACCACCAGGCGCTTTTGATCAGGCTGTATCGGATGGCAGGAGACGAAGCAGCAGCCCAAAGGCAGTTGGCAGCCTGCACAGAGATGTTCACCAGGGAGCTTGACATGCCTCCCGGGCCTGCGGTTCAGACCGCGATGAGCGAACCTGTCAATCGAGCCGACGATCTCGTGTCTGAGGTATCGGTCGATGCAATCGTGGAGGCCGGATCGGCTGCTATCAGTGCTGGAGCTGTAGAAGCTGGCGTTCTCTCGCTTCGAACCGCTGTCGTCCTCGCCGATGGCGGCGACTCACATCCACTCCGAGCCACCTCACGAATCGCGTTGGCAGAGGCGCTGATTCACTCGATGCGCGGTCTCGACGAAGAGGGGTCCGCCATTCTGCACACCGCCAGTCAAATAGCGCGTGAACACGGCCGGCAGGACCTGGTGGCGCAGGCCCGGGCCGAGCTCGGCTACGTCGACTTCCTCAGAGCGCGGTACGACCGAGCCGAGCTATGGCTCACGGACGCGCTCCGCCTTGCGGGCGGGTCGGACTCACTGAAGGCGAAGATTCTCGCCGTCCTGGGCAGCGTGGAGAGCGACCGGGCAAACTATGGGAAAGCCCTCGCTCTGTTCGAGGAGGCCGTAGAAGCATCGCGTGCAGTCGCAGACGTTCGACGCGAGGCCTATGCGGTGTCCATGCTCGGCCGCATCCACCTCCTGCGGAAGGATCTTGACCAGGCCGCGGACACGCTCGACGCCGCGATCAAGCTGAGCGAGCGCGGCCGCTGGCTGGCATTCATGCCGTGGCCTCAGGCGTTGCGTGGTGAGGTCGAACTGGCCCGTGGCCACATCCCTGAGGCATCTGAGATACTCCAACAGGCCTTTGCTAGAGCCTGTCAGCTCGGCGATCCCTGCTGGGAGGGATTAGCTGCGAGAGGTCTTGCGCTACTTGCAGACGCGAAAGGCGACGCAAAACACGCGTTCGAAGTCATCACGGACGCACGGGTGAGATGCAATCGGCTCGCTGACACGTATATCTGGATGGATGCTTACATCCTCGATACACAATGTGCGCTCGGGAGACAGCACGGACATGTCGACACCGAGCACTGGATCGACTCGATGCGCGACCTGGCGTCACGAACGGGCATGAAGGAGTTCATTGTTCGAGCGTTGCTCCACGGTGCGGCCATGGGCAGAAAGGGTGACGCGGCCGCTGCCCGGCTGCTGGCTGCTGACATCGACAACCCTGCGCTCGATCGGCTTGTCGACCCCTAGCTGTGACAACCGGGGGCGTTGTCCCTGGGTGAATGGTGTGTTTGGGTGAACCTTTTGCCATGCCTCTCGACGAGGCCGGCTTCCAGTTCGGTGGCCCTGGTAGCAGCGTCCTGAGCAGCAGCGAGGAAGTGGGTTGAGTAGTACGAGCGGAGCCCAACCCGAAGAGTTCCTGCAGAGTTGACCTCGCTGGCAAGGCCCATCGGAATGACCTTGGGTGGCGAATCAACAGCGTCTTTGGGGCTCTCCATGCACACGAGGCTACAGGGACTCGCTTGGCTCATGCCGGCTGTGCTCAATCGAGTGCATCGGCTTGCTCGCTTCGCCAGGACGCGCATAAGACGCGTCTTGCTGAGAAACAACGCGAATCAATGAGCATCAATACGCAACGAAATCTCAGGTCAGGAGCTATTCCGGACTGTTCTCGCAGGTAGCAGAATCCCCTTGATAGACCTTCACACGGCAGAGCTGCTGTCCGGCTCGTTACTGCCTGCGGGACGATACGGCGCACAGTGGACGACCTGCGTGGCAACGTACGCTGTATCGACGGCTATTTGGTGAGTAGGTCGGCGTAGACGAACTCGTCGCGGTTGACGATGTCTCCGATCGTACATTCGATTGGGGGATCGAAGATGGGGGCGGCGTAGCAGAACGTATGGAACTCGCCGTTCTCTCCTAAGGGATCCACTCCGGCGGGAAGGTCCCTGAGTAGTTCAGCGTCGAATGTCCTGCCCACGAAGGACTCATCGAGCTGACGGGGATCAAGTGCGGTGATCACCGCCCGGAGCCCTGTCTTGATCATCTCGTCAGCAAGCGCACGGGTGCCCGCCGGGCCGCACCAGATTGGAAACACCGGCTCGATGCCGGTCCCGGCAAGTCTCTCCTCGCGATAGGCACGCACGTCTTCGAGGAACAGGTCACCGAACACCACTCTCGTTATCCCCTCGTCATGGGCACGTTCGATGACCGTGGCCATGCGCTGCTCATACTCGTCGTTGGTGCACGGCCACGGGAGCTCGACCGGCCACACTGGCAGGTCAACTCGTTGAGCCTGTGCATCGACGAGGTCGCGGCGCACACCTTGCATTGAAACCCGGTCGAATTGACTGTTGAACGTCGTCAACAACGCGACCACATCAAGGTCACCGCGCTGACGGACGGTGTGCAGTGCCCAGGCGCTGTCCTTGCCAGAACTCCACGACATCAGCGCCCGAGGACGACCCGACTGGTCTGCGGAGTTGAGCCCGACGGTCACTGTCCTCCGACCACCCGCAACTGAAGGGCGCCGAGGGCACCTCGTTCGGCGGCAGCGACCTCAGCGGCTCGAAGCCGCTCGAGAACTCGTCCCGTCAGAACTGCCGGCTGAACTCGCCGGCACACATGCGCCTTGGATCGGTCCGGTTCGATCAGGTCGTGGACTGCAATACTCATCCCGAGCTGGGACTCTAGCCCCCCGATGACCGGGCCAAGGCCGGGTCTGGAATCGATCAGCTGCGAAAGACTCGACTCATGTCTGAGCGCAGTACGCTGATTGCATGATCCCCGTGGCCATTCTCGTCGGACTGCTCGCAGGCCTGTTCGCCGGACGGCTCGGTTGGTGGGCCATTGGGATTGTCGCAGTGGCATGGCCTGTGTTGTTGGTCGTTACCGATGTTGACTCTGGATCCTCTTTTTTCGTCGGTGCGGCGGCGCTAGCCGCTGTGAACGCAGCCATCGGGGTTGCGGTCGGAAACGCCGGACGCTGGTTGATCACAGAGACAATCGGCAAAGCTCACTCCCACGCATAGCGGGATTCGGCGTACCGCGTGCACGTTCAGTTGAAGCAGGTTCGCCATTCTGTCGGAGCGTGGCGTTATTCTGACATGGATACCGGCAGATGGAGCTGAGGTGCGTTACCCCGACGACGAGATGATGGTTCCAGACAAGCGGGCAGCCGAGATTGCAGCGATCAGTCGCCAGCGGCTCCGCTACTGGGAGAGGACCGATCTGATCAAGCCCGACATTCAACGGGAGATCAGCCCGCGCAACGTCGTTCGCCTGTACTCCCTGCCGCGTCTAGTGGAATTGGTCGCCGCTTCTGAGCTGCGGCACCAGGGAGTGTCCCTACAACATATTCGGGGAATCATCAGCTACCTTCGGGAACAGGGCTACGAGTCCCCGCTCCGAGAGGTGCGCTTCGCACTGTCAGGTGAGCGAGTGTTGTTCCAGCACGACGACGGAACGTGGGAGGACTCGCGTCGCCCCTTCGTGGGAGTGATGTGGCAGGTGATTGACCTCCACGCGATCCGGTCTCGAGTACAGGAACGGCTGGGGCGAAGTGAAACCGATGCTGGCGTGGTTGAGAAGAGTCGCAAGGTTCAGGCATCCAAACCGGTCTTTCGCGGAACACGGGTGCCTGTCGAAGCAGTGAGGGGTTACCTGGAGGCGGGGAAGACAACTTCGGAGATTCTCGATGCCTTCCCAAGCCTGACCGAGCGCGACATCAGGGCGGCGGAGGCGAGTTCGTCAGCGGTTGCGTAGATGCGCTTCGTGCTCGATGAGGATGTCGACGTCCTAGCGGTCGGTTCGTTCCTCCGGCAGCGTGGACACAAGTGTTGGAGTGTGGTCGATGCGGGCATTGGAGGAGCGGACGACGATGCTGTCGCGATTTACGTCGGCGTCGCAAGTTCACGTTCGGCCAGCATGCGTTTCTCAAGTGTCATCAGCTTGAGGCGGTAGAGCTGCTCGAGATCCATATCGACGAGTTAGTCACGCAGGTGCAGCATCACAACATCGGAGTCTTCGAGGTCAAGCGGACAGCCATCGCGTACCATCCACCTCGGTACGAAACTGACTGAGCGCTGTCCGCGGGTGAGCGACCAACCGACGGTCTTGTTTGGTCCGCATTTAGTCCGCGGGAGAATGAGAAACGACCACAAACGGTAGGAACCAGCGAGAGACGAAAACCCAAGGGGCACAAGGGTTTCCGCTGAATCGCCTAGGTGGCCCGTACCCCTGATTCTCACTACGGACCAGAAAGTTGGGCTGACGCAGGTGTGAGGCCGAGCAAGGAGGTTGGAGTCTGTTCGGGCAGGCCGACGGAATCAGTACGATAGCGGGTATTCCGTCGCATCAAGGATGAGGCAGTGGGTCATTGGATCGTCCCTGGGCGCCGTCCTCCAGAACCGATCCGCGTGTGGTTGTCACCCCACCGCCTCTGAGCATCGGGGCCCGTGCATTCGACAGCATCAATCTGAAGCGCGAGTGCCTCGTCTGGCCCCGGTCCCAGTCATACCGAACCCACATGGCGACCATCTGTTCAGCCTGAACCACGGTCCGATGCGTGTTCTGAAGCCGCATTCATATCAGAGGCTCGCCGGACCAACATAGATAGGCCTGAGGGCGAGGCTTCGCTAGCTAATCACTGGTAGGTGTTCGAGGGCGGCGGCGACCTTTTCCTCGGGATACTCGAAGTCGACTAGGTTGCCCGACAGGAACTTGTCGTACGACGCCATGTCGAAGTGGCCGTGACCACACACCGC